>JBDLJM010000048.1 GCA_039714315.1 Bacteroidota bacterium
ACCGCTAGGGATAGAAACGGCACCCCGGAGCAAAAAATATTATGAACAAACTATTGAGGAAGCGACTAAAAGGAGCTCCCGGAAATGTATTGTAAATATTTTTTTTTGCGAGGAGTATAGTGTATAGCCCGTAAAAGCGGCCAAAAAAAAACCAAGCACTAAATAAAGTACTTGGCTTTTAAAATTCATCATTATTTTATTCTATCTCCTTCACCATCAAAAATTTGATAGTAAAGATACTGATAAGCATCTCGAGGTAGGATTTTAATCCATTTTTTCGTTTCTAAGAACCACTTAAAACGAATTGAAGGAAATCCTTTTGTTAAATATGCCGCAATGAAAGGGTGAACATTCAAAGTAATATTCGTGTGCTCTCCTTTTGCGATTATCCGATCTATCTTTGTCTTAATCTCATCTACTATAAGAATTGGAGCATCAATTTCGCCTTCCCCATTAGGATTAGGCTCTTTAGTTTTGATGTTCATTTCCGGTCGTACCCGTTGACGCGTAATTTGGATCAATCCAAATTTACTTGGTGGCAAAATTTTATGTTTTGCCCTGTCACCGCGCATGGCTTCTTTAAGGTGTTCAAATAGTTTTCTGCGATTTTCGGAAGAGTGTAGATCTATAAAATCCACAACTATAATTCCTCCCATATCGCGCAACCTTAACTGACGAGCAATTTCGGTAGCAGATATCAAATTAACCTCCAGGGCATTTGTTTCCTGTGACTCTTTAGAATTAGCTCTATTTCCGCTATTCACATCAATCACATGCAATGCCTCTGTATGTTCTATTATCAAATATGCTCCCTTACTCATCGAAACCGAACGGCCAAAAAGAACTTTTTTCTGACGCTCTATTCCATACTTTTCAAAGATCGGTACTTTGTTTTGATAAAGTTTTACTATACTTTCTTTATCCGGTGCAATAGTATTTAAATATTGCCTTACCTCCAAATAAAGACCTTCATCATCGGTAATAATACTTTTAAATGAATCGTTAAAAATATCTCTCAATATTGCCGTTGCACGATCCAATTCACCCAATACCCGTGATGGCGGCTTCTCTTTTTTTACAGAAGTATAACATTTGTTCCACTTATTAAGCAGATTATTAATGTCCTCATCTAATTCTGCAACTTTTTTTCCTTTTGCTACCGTACGGATAATTACTCCAAAGCCTTTGGGCTTAATGCTTTGAATTAGTCTTCGTAACCTATCCTTCTCTTCTTTATTTCTAATTTTCTGAGAAACAGATATTCTTTCCGAGAAAGGCACCAAGACAATATATCTACCTGCCAGCGATACTTCCGAACTAATTCGCGGCCCTTTAGTAGATATAGGTTCTTTTGCAATTTGTACTAGGATATTCTGTCCGGGTTGTAAAACCTTATCGATTTTACCATCCTTATGAATTTCCTCCTCAAATTCGAAGTCGTTAAACGACGAATCACTTTGCTTACCTGATTGAGTTTTTTTGACGAATTTTAATAATGAACGGACCGATGGCCCTAAATCGTGATAATGCAAAAATGCATCTTTTTCGTACCCAACATCAACAAAAGCTGCGTTGAGCCCCGGAACTAATTTCTTTATCCTTCCAAGATAAAGATCACCCACGGCAAATGATATATTGTGTTCTTCGGAGTGCAACTCTGTAAGTTTACCCTCCTTAAGCAGTGCTATATCAACACGTGAAGATCCGGAACGAATAACTATTTCATTATCCATCCTTCAACATTTAACTTCCTGTAGTTACAACAGAAAAATTATTAAAATCTTCAGGTCTTCAATAAATAAAGAACTTCTAATGTCGGATATTTTCATATATCCGACAAACAAACAAAGCACCCTTAATGGGTGCGCTTGAATGTCTTTAAAAAACAGTTAAGAAAAATTTACTTTTTCTTGTGTCTGTTTTTTCTCATACGCTTCTTACGCTTGTGAGTTGCTACCTTATGTCTCTTTCTTTTCTTACCACTTGGCATAACGCTAAATTTTTATTGGTTAATATAATTAGTTTAATTTTGCCACCCTTTTTTCAGGGTGGCAAAAGTAGTCTTATTTTTCGAAATAAACCTAGTCTACCTTAACTTTTGCTTTAACTCCTTCTACAAATACTTTTGAAGGCTTGAAAGCAGGAATGTTATGAGCAGGAATCTTTATAGTTGTATTCTTAGAAATATTTCTTCCTGTTTTTTCTGCTCTTTTCTTGATAATAAAGCTTCCAAAACCTCTTAGGTAAACATTTTCACCTTCTTCAAGAGCTCCTTTCACCTCTCCCATGAACGATTCTACTATGTTTTGAACATCAGTTTTGTCCATTCCTAAATTTTCAGAAATACTTGTAACAATATCAGCTTTTGTCATTTTAATATAAATTAATTTTACACTTTCTATTTTTTTACCATTTTGAGGCGTGCAAATATATGACTTTCCGATAAATACAAAAGACTAATTTACAAAATTTGAATCTATTTACTGACTAATTATCAATACTTTATGACATACAGTGTTTTTAGCACAATTTTATATTATAAAACAAGCCTATTTTAACTTAAAACTATCTATATTTTTTATTGACTAAATTCGGCATAACATTCTTTATAGATCTACTAATCAAACCCATAACATGCAGTTGCATATAATATTTATACTATAATTTACTGATTGCTGTCCAAAAACATCTTTATAAAATATCAATAACAAACTATTATTTGTATATTGTTGTTATAACAACTACCGAGTTATTTATAAGTAAGAATTTAATTAACATTATTTATTAACCAATAAATTTACATGATATGAGTGCTTCATTAAACAAAGTAATGCTAATCGGAAGATTAGGTAACGATGTACAATTACACAAATTCGACGATGGCAATTCTATAGCCAACTTTTCCTTAGCTACATCAGAGTATTATAAAAGTAAGGAAGACGGAAAAAAAGTAGAGAAAACTGAATGGCATAAAATAACAGCCAAAAATCGTCTTGCCGAAATTTGTGACAAATACTTAAAAAAAGGAAACCTCATTTATTTAGAAGGCAAATTACACACTAACAAGTGGGAAGATAAAGGGCTAACTAAATACTCAACCGAGATTATTGCAGGTAAAATAGAGTTTCTTAATACCAAGAACATTGAAAACGCACCTGAATGGGTGATCAGCGAAGAAGACTTACCTTATTAAAAATATATTTAACCGATAAAGCCGGAACATTATAATTAAAGAGTAGAAACATCTTTATGATATTGATCCGGCTTTGTCTATAAATTTATCTTACTCTTAAAAAGCAAACAATAGTCGTGAAAAATTATATTTTTGTATTATTGCATTAATCAATATAAAAACATAATCTTGGATCCTGACCTTTCTAGTTTTGATATAATAGGCTTATTAGAGCAATATCACTTTTTTACTGTAGTTGATATTTTAGCCTTAATATTACTTCTTGGACTTTCTGCATTGGTTTCCGGTGCAGAAGTTGCATTTTTTTCGTTGACACCAAGTGACCTTGAAAAAGCTAAAGAATCGGAAAAAAAGTGCGACAATTTGGTATTGACTCTATTGGAAAGACCTAAGGAGTTACTGGCGACAATACTTATTTCCAACAATTTCATCAATGTCGGCATTGTTATCTTTTCAACTTATTTAACAGGTCGCTTATTTGAATTAGAGATAAAAGGAGTACTAGGCTTCCTGATACAGATAGTTGCAATCACCTTTCTTATTTTGATGTTTGGAGAAGTTATACCTAAAGTATATGCTAACCTCAATGCTTTAAAATTTGCACAAACAATGGCTAAACCCATAGAAGTAATGCAATCGCTTCTAAGGGTTATAAGTATTCCCTTATTAAAATCGACTAATTTCATCGAAGATAAACTTCAAAAAAACAAAGGAAACATTTCGGTTTCACACCTCGAACATGCACTGGAGTTAACCTCTGATGACGATACAACTCTGGAAGAACAAAAGATTCTGGAAGGAATTGTGAGTTTTGGAAATACAGACACAAAGCAGATTATGCAACCCCGTATTGATATGTTTGCCATTAATGCAGGCGAAAAATTCAACTTTGTCCTAGAGGAAATCTTAAACCACGGATATTCGAGGATCCCGGTTTACAAAAAAAATATTGATACAATTTCGGGTGTTTTATATATAAAAGACCTTTTACCGCACATCAATGCGGGAGATAATTTTAACTGGGTAAGACTTATAAAACCGGCATTTTTTGTTCCTGAAAATAAAAAGATAGATGATCTGTTGAATGACTTTCAGGAAAAAAAGATCCACCTTGCTATTGTGGTAGATGAATACGGCGGCACCTCAGGATTAATCACACTGGAAGACATAATTGAGGAAATTGTTGGAGATATTAGTGATGAATTTGATATAGAAGAGATCTCATATTCGAAACTAGATAAGTTAAATTTTATTTTTGAAGGAAAAACTACATTAAAGGACTTTTACAGGGTTATAGATATTGAAGATGAATCAATATTTGAAAACGAGAAGGGTGAATCAGACACACTGGCAGGATTTATTCTGGAAATTGCCGGCGGCTTCCCCGATAAAGGTGAAGTAATTAATTTTGTCAATTTCGATTTTACGATTGAAGCCATTGACAGAAAAAGAATTAAACAAGTAAAAGTAAGTATCAAAAACTTAGATGAAGATGAAGGAGACGAATAAGGCATATATATTTATTATTTTCAGTTTTTTGCTGACCATGATTTCGTGTGATGATAATACTTATCCGAGACCACGTGGCCATGTTAGATTAGAATATCCTGAAGCTAAGTACAGCTTGTATGATGCCGACAATATAAATGCTCAATTCCAGAAGTCGGATTACGCAAAAGCAGAAGTTAAAAGATCTAATTGGGTAAACCTTAAATACCCTAAAATGAAGGCAACTGTACACCTTACCCATAAAGACATAGAACACGATGTAAAAAACCTTATTGATGAAATTCAAAAGCTCACATATAAGCATACTGTAAAAGCGAGTGGAATTATTGAAAACCCCTACAGTAACCCAAACAATAAAACTTATGGTATACTATACGAAGTTACAGGAAATGCTGCATCGAATCTTCAGTTTTACGTTACAGACAGTACGAAACATATAGTTTCGGGTGCATTATATTTTTATGTTGCCCCAAATCCTGATTCTTTAGCTCCCGCTGTTAGCTACATAAAAAAAGATATTATCGCATTGATAGAGACTTTAGAATGGCAGGAATAATCTGATCTTGTTGCTGGTTACTGGTTACTGGTTGCTGGTTGCTGGTTACTGGTTACTGGTTACTGGTTGCTGGTTGCTGGTTACTGGTTACTGGTTACTGGTTGCTGGTTACTGGTTGCTGGTTAGGCAACTGACTTCATTTTTTGTAAATAAAGTTGATTAAAAAGTATCACCTATTTATATTTCTAAACTCCTACTTTCTTACTAACTTCATTATCAGTATTTTAACACATACTAATATGAAGCTTAAATTCCTGTTTTCATTATTATTTCTAGTATTTACAGCTGATATTTCAGCTCAGGAACGCTTGTTAAAGTATATTTCGAAAGACAGCATAAACGATCAACCAAAGATAACTGCATGGGCCGGTGCCAACATGAAGATGAATGGCTATTACAATATTAAAGGCGGGTTACAGGATTTTGAAACTTTCAGCATTGGATCGATAGATATAAACAGTAATGATAACAGGCAAAATTTAGGGGTTGATCTCTACCAGACTCAGGTTAGAATGGAAGGAAGCTATATTCACCCAAAAGCCGGAAAGATAACTGCGCATATAGAATGGGATTTTTGGGGAGGAAATGGTGCGATGCGACTGCGAAAGGCATATGTAAAAACCGATCACTGGCAAATTGGCCAGGACTGGGAAAGCTTTGGCAATCAGGAGATATGGGCAAATGTTTTGGATTTCGACGGACCTCCGTCAGGAGTTTGGGCAAGAATTCCTTTTATAAAATACTTTAACAGTTTTGGTAAAAGCAATTGGCATTATGAAATAGCTCTGCAAACACCAACTGTTGATTATAATGAGTTCCCTGAATTTACAACATCTATTGAAACGGATTATCAAAATGTACCCGATTTGGTTTTAGCTTCGTCTTACCGTGAAGATTGGGGGCACTTAAGGTTATCGACCATATACAGAAAAATAAATTTCCTGGAGAACGGAATCAGAAACAGTTTATTTGGCTACGGAGCTACTATCTCGGGAATGTGGGGTAATTTCGGCGAGTCTAATTTACAGTTTTTGGCAGTTGCCGGGAAAGGTATAACAACTTATTTGGTTACTTATGTCGGGAATGGATATGATGCTTATCCTCAAGAGCAAAACATCTTTACTCCTACTCCTGCAATTGGAGGCTGGACATCGTATGAACACTATTTCACCCACCGGATTCACTCTAATATTGTTTATGGATTCACTATGATTGATGTAGATGATATTTCGTTATACTATGTCCAAGACAATGGAGGAACAGATATTAAGGTAATAGACGGAAGTGTTAATTTACTTTATAACTATATATTGCTTAATTTAATGTACGACCCATACCCTAATCTCACTCTAGGTGTAGAGTTAAATTATGGAATTAAGAGAGTGATAGCCAATGGATATTATCTCGACCAAAATCTCCTTCCACATACACCTACTTATATGGATCGTAATAAAAATAGAGAAGCAATGAGAATCAGCTTTGGATTTATGTATAACTTTTAAATATAAACTTTAAAGGCTAAAGTAAAAACTTAATTAATTTGGTGATATTTGCACTTCAATTATAGAAGATGCGGGACAGTTACAAACGTTGGGGATTTTTGATTTTCCTTTCTCTAATTTGGGGAAGCTCATTTATTTTGATGAAAAGGGGACTAGAATCATTCTCTCCTATTCAGGTTGGGGCACTTAGAGTAGCCATAGCCTCTTCTACCCTTTTAATTGTAGGCTTTAAACACCTTAAATTAATAAACAAAAACAATTTTTGGCACCTGTTCTTTGCAGGTTTGTCCGGTAATTTTTTACCCGCATTCCTATTTACCATAGCCGAAACAGAACTCGACAGCGGAATTACCGGCATCTTAAATTCTCTTGTACCTATTTTTACAGTTATACTGGGAATTTACATCTTCAAAATAAAAGTCAGAACTGCACAGGTAATTGGTATACTTATAGGATTAACAGGAACCATGATTCTTATACTAAAGGGAGCTGAAATAAATACTAATTCTAACTTCTACTACTCCTTGTTTGTCATAGCTGCAGCTGTCAGCTATGCTATTAATTCAAATCTGATAAAGAAGTATCTGAACAAGGAAAAAGCACTAGCTATTACAGTGTCTGCATTCAGCATTTTCCTTATACCTTCGTTAATAATACTTGCTTTCACAGGCTTTTTCGGTCAGTACAGGTTTGAGGCGCAACAAAATATGTCGATGTTGTATATAGCCATTTTAGCTGTAATAGGTACGGCCATGTCGGTTGCAATTTTCAATAAACTGATACAGATCAGTTCTCCGGTTTTTGCAACCAGTGTTACCTATCTAATCCCTATTGTTGCAATCTTTTGGGCAATATTCGACGGAGAAACCCTGCACTGGATTCAGATTACGGGTACTTTAATCATATTATCGGGAGTATATCTGGTTAACAGGAAATAAATACTTCTACTTTCCCGACTTTTTAAAATATTGACAAGTATATATACAAAATTTGCTATTTCTGTATTTTACGCTTATTGATCCTACCCAAGACAGATCAATTATATATATTTATACCAAATAAATATCAGAAACCTTTTGGTATTACTTGTTAAATACTTTATCTATGAAAAACTTAATATCAACCGGCACATTAGTATTAGCCCTACTTTTACTAATAACTTCGTGCAAAAAACAGCCCCCTATGGCAGAAACAATAATCCATAATGCTAAAATATGGACTGGAAACCCTGATGAAAAATTTGCAGAAGCTATGGCTGTTAAAGGTGATACTATTATGGCTATTGGCAGCAATGAAGACATTCTTGAATTGAAATCGGAAAACACAAATGTAATAGACCTTGAAGAAAAGTTTGTTACACCCGGATTTATCGATAGTCATCTTCACTTTATAACCGGTGGATTTAACCTGACATCTGTTCAATTGCGAGATGCCGCCAGTAAAGAAGAATTTTTAAGTAGAATTAAGGAATATGCTGCAAATACAGAACCGGGAACATGGATATTAGGAGGTGACTGGGATCACAAAAACTGGGGTGGTGAATTACCCGCAAAAGAATGGATTGACAGTATTACCCCAAACAATCCTGTTTTTATAAGCCGACTTGACGGGCACATGGCATTGGCAAACTCTCTTGCTCTTGATTTTTTTGAAATAAACAAAAATACAGAAAGTATTGACGGAGGATTAATATCAAAAGATGAAAAGGGAGAACTCACTGGAATATTAAAGGACAATGCTATGTATCATTACCTGGATAAGATTCCGGCAGCTTCAGAAAAATCAACTGACCAGGCATTAAAAAATGCGATGAATTACGTGGCATCTAATGGAGTTACATCGGTACATCATATGATTGGATATATGGATGCTTTACAAAGAGCGAGGAAAAAAAATGAGCTAATTACAAGATTCTATGTTGCCTATCCATTGAATGAATGGAATAAGCTGAAACAAAAGATCGAAAAAGAAGGCTATGGTGATAACTGGATTAAAATAGGAGGATTAAAAGGATTTATTGACGGGTCATTGGGTTCGCATACAGCTGCTTTTATGGAATCATACACTGATAAACCTTCAGACCGTGGATTCTTTGTAGAAAGCCGCGAAGATATGTACAAATGGATAAAAGATGCTGATAACGCCGATTTGCAGATTATGATACATGCAATTGGCGATAGCGCGATACACTTTTTGCTAAACACATACGAGAAAGTAGGTATCGAAAACGGCGAAAGAGACCGAAGGTTTAGAATTGAACACGCTCAACATCTTGCAAAAGATGATATACCACGATTTGGCAAACTTGAAGTAATTGCCAGTATGCAACCATATCACGCAATTGACGACGGACGATGGGCCGAAAAGGTTGTAGGGAAAGAAAGGGCAAAAACAACTTATGCATTTAAATCGCTTATGGAAAGCGATGCAACAGTAGCATTTGGCAGCGACTGGTTTGTAGCTCCTCCAGTTCCTTTGTACGGCATTTACGCAGCTACCACACGCCGAACACTAGATAATAAAAACCCGAATGGTTGGATACCGGAACAAAAAATATCGGTTGAACAGGCATTAATTGCCTATACCCGAAATGCAGCCTATGCATCGTTCGATGATAATATCAAAGGATCTCTGGAAGAAGGAAAACTAGCTGACTTTGTTATTCTTAACGAGAATATTCTGGAAATTGATCCTGTTAAAATAAAAGATGTAAAAGTTTTACAAACTTATGTGGGTGGTGTGAAGGTTTACGATATATCGGGAACAGAAAACTAAACCAAATAAAGAACCGGGAGCTTATTTGCTCCCGGTTCAGCTTAACAAAATGTACTAAGTACATATAAATGAGGAATCTTAACTCAAATTTACAATACGGTTTAGGAATGTTTTACTAACTCAACTTTATCGGAACCTTTTGATCTGATAAACAGTTTGTGACATTTGCCTTCTCCAAAGGTATTTTCGAGGGTTGAGATATATTGTTCCAATTTATCGTTCGGAACAAATGCCTGAATGGTACCTGCAAAACCTCCTCCGTGTACACGCCATGCTCCTGAACCTTTTAACACAAGCTCGCTCAAAGCCAATCCAAGAGCAACTCCCTGCTCTGCCATTTTACTGTTGAAATTTTCGGGTGTCTGAGCATAAATATTTTGGTTATACATGTATGAGCTATAACCTGATTCTATTACAAGACTTAGAAATTTCTTGAAATCATTAGATTCCAATGCCGAAACTTCTTCAACAACACGATTATTGTCGGCCTGGAAGTGAATAGCTCTCAATAAAGCTCTATCCCCTACTTTTTCACGGATGTTAGGAATATTCTCAACAACCTGATCCATTGATAAAGGACGTAAAACGTCTTCTCCCAGTTCTTTTGCAACCGATTTCATTTCGGCAGGCAAAAGAGCATATTCACTATCTAAATTCGCATGACTTCCACCAGTATCTGTTATCACAAGTGAATAACCTGTTTTTGCAAAATCGAAATCCAAAGCCTTAACAATTGGATTAGAAGCATCTTTGAAGTCGATAGTTATAAAACCTCCAACCGCACATGCAGTTTGATCCATCAATCCACATGGCTTACCAAAGAAATTATTCTCGGCCCACTGTCCGATTTTTGCATTTTCAACAGGATCTAATTTTCCATCGTTGAATAAATGACTGAAGATAGCACCGATTAATACCTCGAATGATGCAGAAGAACTCAATCCCGATCCAACGGGAACCCGCCCCTCTATTACAACATCAAAACCTCCTATCTGGAATCCAAGCTCTTTTAAACGAAAAGCTATACCTTTTACCAATGCAACAGAAGTAGAGAACATGGCCTCATCAATTTCTAATTCGTCAAGGTTAACTTCAAATTCAGGATATCCTTCAGATAGAATTCTTACCGTGTTTGTCCCATTTAGAGCAGCAACAGCAATATTATCGAGATTTACAGCTCCTGCCAGCACCCTACCCAATTGATGGTCGGTATGGTTACCTCCTACTTCTGTTCTTCCCGGCGAACTGAATAACTCTACTTCATCAGCCCCGTATCTCGAAGAAAACTTCTCAATAAGGTCAATGTATCGTTGCTTTTGTTCTTCCAATACTTGTGAGTCATTACCATATAACTCATTAAAAACAGGAAGTGTTCCTGCATTTAGTTTTTCGTTTATTTGATTAATGTTTGCCATTTTGTTGTTTTTTTTGAGACGCAGGACCCTGCGCCTTTACTTATCTATACTTATATCTCATTAAAGTGAATATCACTAAGTTCTCTCAGTCGCTTTGCACTAAATTCTGCTGTAATATCCCTCTGTGGATTTCCAAACATTTCGTATCCAACCATAAATTTCTTCACCGTTGCCGAACGTAGCAATGGCGGATAAAAGCTCATGTGCCAGTGGTAACTTTGGTGGTTTTCACTATCTGTCGGAGCTTGATGAATCCCGGCAGAATAAGGGAAAGAAATTTCAAATAAATTATCATAACGAACTGTTATTTGCTTGATTGCCTCGGAAAAAGCTTCTTTTTCTTCCTGAGTCATTAATGAAATGTCTTTCATCATTCGTTTTGGAACAATCATAGTTTCGTACGGCCATACTGCCCAAAAAGGAACTAAAACAAGAAAGTGCTCGTTTTCGAAAACTATTCTTTCCTTTTCTTCCATTTCTATTTCAATGTAACCGGCAAGTAAACCTGAAGCTTTTTCATCAAAGTATTTCCTTTGTTGGAATACTTTCTTTGCATTTTCTACCGGAACTGTTTTTTGTGACCAGATTTGCCCGTGTGGATGAGGGTTAGAATTCCCCATTATATCACCTTTGTTTTCAAAAATCTGAACGTGATTAATGTCTTCCTTATTTCCAAGTTCAATGTATTGATCTATCCAGGTGTTGACAACATCAACGATCGATTCCTTTTTCATCTGTGCTAAAGTCAGACTGTGGTCAGGCGAGAAATTAATAACTCTGCATATACCCGATTCACTTTCGGCTTTCAATAAGCCTCCAATATCATAACTGCCTTTTGGTGCATCAGGTAAAAGAGCAGCAAAGTCGTTATCGAACACAAATGTACCTTTATAGTCAGGATTTTCATGTCCTCCGACTCTTGTGTTTGTTGGGCATAAATAACAGTTTTCGTCATAGCTTGGGCGATGTTCTGTTGTTAATTTCTCAACTTTACCTAACCAGGGTCGTTTTGTACGATGGGGCGACACAAGTATCCATTCACCTGTTAATATATTATATCTTCTATGAGGATGCGACTCAAAGTCAAATTCTTCAGTCATAATAATATTTAGTATTACTGTTTAGCAATATGCATTGACGAATTTATATTTAATATTTAGCGCTTTACAATTTGCTGATGGTCATTTTTGAACTACATATAAAATAACGTTAACGTTAACGTTGCCGGTATTGGCGATATATGTTATATTGCATCCCTTAGATACAATAAGTATTGATATATATTATTCTGTTATTATGGGAAGAAATGTAACGATAAAAGATTTGGCTCGTAAGCTGAATATTTCGGTAACAACTGTTTCGAGGGCTTTGCGCAATGCGCCGGATATTAATCCTAAAACAAAGGCTGCAGTAATAAAGTTGGCCGAAGAATTGGATTACGAACCAAATGCCCTTGCAAAAAGTTTAGTGCAGAGAAAAACTAACATCATAGGTGTAATTGTACCTCAATTGGATATGCATTTCTTTTCATCAGTGATTAGTGGAATTCAGAACGAAGCCAGAAGATTGGGATATAATGTTTTAATAGCCCAATCAAACGAAGATTACGATATGGAGGTTGAGAATGTCAGATCGATGATGTCTAGTCGTTTGGATGGTTTAATAGTTTCGGTATCTCGTAAAACAAAGGATTTTTCGCATTTCGACAAAATATTGCGAAGAAAGACACCTCTGGTTATGTTCGACAGGGTTGGTAAAAATATTGAATCGTCTAAGATAGTTTTCGATGATGTTAACGGAGCATACGAAGCTACTGAGCATCTAATTGATCAGGGTTATAAACGCATTGCTTATATCGGTGGGCCACGACATGTTGAAGTATCACGCTTACGAGAGAAAGGATATACCGAAGCACTTGAAGATAATGATATAGAAGTTAATCCCGAATATATTGTGTATGGACATTTTAATGGTTCAAGAGCCGTTGATAACGTGAAAAAGCTGATGTCCTTATCATCTCCTCCTGATGCTTTTTTTAGTGTTAACGATCCTGTGGCGATAGAAGTAATTAAGACAATTAAGGAAATGGGATATAAGATACCATTTCATATTGGGGTAATTGGTTTTAATAACGAACCAACAACAGACATTGTTTCACCAAGATTAAGTTCTGTAAACATCCCAACTGTTAGTATGGGACAACATGCAGCTCAGGTATTAATTGAACAAATTGAAAATGATAACATGAGAATTATTACCGAAACACTTCCTTCGGAGCTGATAGTAAGGGAAAGTTCTAATAGAAAGGCTTTTTTGAGGGATAATAAGAAGTAGATAATTAATAATGAAAGCTGATTGTGTTAAAAATTAAAGTTGTCACGAGTCTGCTTAGCCCAATAGAGTCAAGCAATAACAACAAAATTTCATAATTGATAAGTTATACCAATTATTTATTGAATTTCTGCCGCTGATAGAAGTGTTACCCCGCAGTGGCAAAAGTCTGTTGAGCAAATTTACAAAGTGGCTTTTGCGAAGAAAAAGACCCCTTTGTAAATAGTTGCGAAATGCTTTTGCAACGAGGAGTATAAACGTATAGCAGCTTAGGGCAGCCTAATTATAGTATCATATTTATCGAAAAAAAAAGAGGCTGTAAAAAACAACCTCTTTTCTATATGTGTATTTAGCTATTTTAATTAAGCCAATTCTTCTTTATTTACTTTGTATCCCGAAAGGGCGTAGTAGATTAGGTAAGCTTCTCCAATAATAACAATTATCCATGTTAAAGACCATCCTCCTAATACATCGGCAGCGATACCTTGTACCCATGGAATAATAGCACCACCGGCAACACCGATCATAAGTGCTCCTGATCCTTTAGCTGTATACGGCCCTAATTTATCAATAGCAAGAGAGAAAATTGCTCCCCACATAATTGAGTGCATTAAACCAACACCTGCAAGGAACCATAAGTTTTCAGTAATCATTGAGATTGCAACTAAGATCAACGATATTGTTGAAGTGAAAAGTAATTGGTGGTTACCGGAAATTTTACTTAGGAATGAACCTAATAAACGACCAACTAACATACCTCCCCAAACCATCATTGTCATGATAGTATATTTTTCTTCAGGAAGTCCAATACTTTTAGCAAACATTGTGATATTGGAACCAACAGCTACTTCAACACCTACATAAACAAAGATAGCAACAACACCGAGTTTTAAGTGTGTGAAACTCCAAATACTCTTTACAAGTTTAACAGGATCAACTTCTTCGGCATGTTCAGGGTTTGGAAGGTGTAATTTACCAACAACACCTGTAACTATACCAACAACCAAAATTAATATGGAAAGAGGTAATAGTAGTTGAGCAACTTCAGGAATTACTCCTTTTCCAAATACAACGAAAGTCACGAAATAAGGAGCTATAGTTGTACCAATTGAGTTAGCAGATCCGGCAATACTTAAACGTGTTACTGCACTTGTTCCCGGAACAGCCATAATTGCAGCAAATGGATTGATTACCGTTTGCATAATTGCTAATGCAGAACCTAGTACAAATGAACCAACAAGGAAAATAAAGAATGCCTGAGGAACAACAGCCGAACCAATATTAACTGATCCCAAAGCTCCAGCGGCATAAGCAGATAACGCTTCTATACCCAATCCGGCCATTAAAACAATCATACCTCTAATAAGTGTTCCTTTATATCCTATTGTATCTGCCCATTTCGAAGCTGTACTCCCCAATGCAGGGTACCCCATAAAGAATGCAAATGTTATAAATGTAGCCAATGTGTTTTTTAGATCTCCGGCATCAGATAATAATGCACTTTGTAAAGGTGTTTGAAACTGCTGGTTAACTACAGTTAGAAATCCTACAATAAACATAAGACCAACCATTATCAGGAATGGTCCGGTATAATTCTTTTTATGATCGCTCATAGTGTAATTTAATTTTTAATAATTATCAATTCGATGTTATCTATACTTGTTTTAAGTAAATCGGTCGTGAATGTAAACATAAAATTTATGTACTTCAAACTTCGTTATCAAATTAAATTACACAGGCATCAACGGTAACGTTAACGGTAACGTTATTTTTAGCAAAGTTCTATATTAAACGCATCATGTTAAGGGATAATAAAATATTAAAATAATTTTACATCATATAGTATTAATCAAACTCCAAAATTTAAATGCGTATAACAGCTTTCCTGTTAATTATGATTAGCTTAATATTGACATTTATGTCATGTAATCAAAGCCCATCCGGCAATAATGAGTTATACTCTTCGCCGGACGGAACTCAAACACGTTGGATAAGTTTTGAGAACAAAACAGGAGCCAAAGGTAAAGCCGGAATGGAAAACAAAGGAGCCAAAGGTCATCCTTACGACCGTGTTTATGCCGGGCAATCTGTTGTATTATTAGAGCTTGAAGGTTCGGGTGTAATAAATCGTATGTGGGCAACTCTTACTGAGCGCGATCCTGAAATGTTGAGAGGTTTACGGATTGACATGTATTGGGATGGCTCGGATAAGCCTGCAGTATCGGTGCCATGGGGCGACTTTTTTGGTGTTGGACTGGGTAAAGCAGTGAGAAACGAAACCGAATTTTTCTCGAATCCGGAAGGAAGATCTTTTAACTCGATTATTCCTATGCCATTTAAGAAATCGGCAAAAATTGTATTGACAAACGAACTTGATCGAGATCTTACAAGAATATTCTACGATATAAATTATACTATCACTCCAAAGGCTGATGATAATGCTTTGTATTTTCACGCATATTGGAGCAGGAATCTAAAAACTACTCCGGGAAAAGATTTCGAGATTTTACCTAAGGTAGAAGGGAAAGGACGTTTTATTGGTTCGAATATTGGATTAAATGCCAACCCTGATTACGAGGATTCCTGGTGGGGAGAAGGAGAAGTAAAGATGTATTTAGACGGAGACAAGGAATACCCTACTCTGGTTGGTACCGGTACCGAAGATTATATAGGTTCGGGATGGGAACAGGGTGTTTACAATAATCGTTATCAGGGATGTTTAATTGCTGATAGTGAAAATAAACAATGGTCCTTTTACCGTTATCATATTCCTGATCCTGTATATTTTTATGACGATATTAAAGTAACTATCCAACAAATGGGTGGTGCGATGAAAGATAAAGTTCAGAGATATATAGCTAATGGAGCAAATCTTATTCCCGTAACAGCTCAAGTTGAGAACGATTCTATAAACATATTGGTTCACATGCTGGAAAAAGGAATTAGTATTGATGATCCGGAATTAATAAATGGTTGGACAAACTATTACCGTGAAGATGATGTTTCGGCAACAGCATATTTTTATTTAGATAAGCCGGAAAGTAATTTGCCTGAGTTAGGTAATGTAAAACTAAGAACAGAAAAATTAAAATAAAAACATAGCGGATTCCCATGAGGGTAATAAATGTTTTTTTGAATAAAATTATATAAACAATAAGAATTAATAGGGATGAAAAGAATAATGAAATCAGCAATAGTTGTTTTAGCACTTTCGGCAATGGTGGCTTGCGGAGGCGAAGACAAGCAAGTAGAAGTAAAGAACGAAATCGGAATCCGTTGGACTGAGAAGAAAGCACAGGAATGGGGTGCAAAACAGCCTTGGATTGTTGGAGCAAACTTCAACCCGAGTGACGCATCGAACCAACTTGATTTTTGGCAGGCAGAAACATGGAATCCTGAGTTGATCGATAAAGAACTTGGATGGGCTGCAAATATTGGAATGAATACTATGCGTGTTTATTTACACTATTTTCCTTTCCGTGATGATAAAGATGCTTTCCTGAAACGCATGGATCAATTCCTTGATATTTCGGCTAAGCACAACATTAAACCAATGTTTATTTTCTTTGACGATGTTTGGAATCCAAACCCGGTTGCAGGTAAGCAACCAGAGCCAAAAGCACATTTACACAACGCAAACTGGATGCAGTCGCCGGGAAAAGATATCCTTTGGAATCCTGAAAGACATGATGAATTGAAATCTTATGTTCAAACAATTCTTACTCGTTACAAAAATGACGACAGAGTATTGTTGTGGGATTTATACAATGAGCCACAGAATACAAACGACAACGCTTACCACGAAAACGGTAAAGGAAAAGAGAAATTCTCGATGATACTTTTAAAGAAAGTATTTGCCTGGGCCAGAGAGGTAAATCCTTCTCAACCAATTTCATCGGCTCCCTGGAGAGACGATTGGACTAAAGAAGAAAACATGACAGAATTCCACAAATTTATGTTCGACAATTCTGACATCATCACATATCACAACTATGCTGATATTGCTGAATTTAAAAAAGTATCAGAGCCGTTGAAAAGATATAACAGACCTATGATTTGTACTGAGTATATGGCACGTGGTAACAATTCGTTGTTCCAAACTCACCTTCCATATATGGCCGAGAATAATATCGGAGCTATAAACTGGGGATTAGTTGCAGGACGTTCTCAGACTATTTACGCATGGGATTCGTGGGAAAAAGAATATACAGCTGAACCGGAGCTTTGGTTCCACGATATTTTCCGTCAGGATGGTTCGGTTTACAGTCAGGAAGAAGTTGATTTGATTAAGAAGCTTAGTTCTGAGAAAAACGGCAAAAATTAGATTATAAAATGGTTGGATGGTGTTGTAAACTAGTAGTCAATGCCCCGCAACACTAACAAAAAATCAAAGTATGAAGACATTTATTAAATCAACTCTTACAATTTTAGCTTTATCTGCCCTTGTAGCTTGTGGAGGAGAACAAAAAACAGAAAAAAAGCAAGAAAAAATAGTCCATGGTCAGTGGAGTGTTGAGAAAGCTCAGGAATGGGGTAAACAACAACCCTGGTATATTGGGGCTAATTTTAACCCAAGTACTGCAATAAACCAATTAGAAACATGGCAGGCAGAATCGTTCGATGTTGAAACTATTGAAAAAGAATTGGGTTGGGCTCAGGAGATAGGAATGAACACAATGCGTGTTTATCTTCACCACCTTGCTTGGGAGCAGGACAAAGAAGGATTCAAGAAAAGAATGAGTCAGTTTCTTGACATTGCAAAAAAACATGAAATCAAGCCTTTCTTTGTATTCTTCGACGACTGTTGGAATCCTGTTTATGAAGCAGGAACACAGCCTGCTCCAAAACCGGGAGTTCACAATTCTGGTTGGGTACAGGATCCGGGAGATCTTTATTATAAAGATTCTATCATAACTGACAAGGTTCTTGAAACTTACGTAAAAGACGTTTTAACAACTTTCAAAGATGACGAGCGTATTTTAATGTGGGATTTATATAACGAACCGGGAAATAACAAAAAAGGTGATGAATCACTTCCATTGGTAAAAAAAGCATTCCAATGGGGATGGGATATACGCCCCTCACAACCTTTGACTGTAGGTATTTGGACTCCGGGTTTGCATAATCTAAACAAATTTCAGGTAGAAAATTCAGATATTGTTACTTTCCATAAT
This sequence comes from Bacteroidota bacterium, assembly GCA_039714315.1. Taxonomy (NCBI): domain Bacteria; kingdom Pseudomonadati; phylum Bacteroidota; species Bacteroidota bacterium. The sequence continues at coordinate 18,456 of JBDLJM010000048.1, forward strand.
TATGAAAATCCTGAAAGTATGCAGGGTGCTGTTGACTCACTATTGAAGTTAAACAGACCTGTTATCTGTACAGAATATATGGCTCGTCGTAACAACTCGTTATTTACAAATGTGCTTCCTATTCTCGCAAAAAACAATGTTGGCGCTGTAAATTGGGGACTTGTTGACGGGAAATCGAATACAAAATACGCATGGGATGAGCCTCTTGCTGATGGGTCAGAGCCTGAATTATGGTTTCATGAAGTATTCCGTAAAGACGGAACTCCATACAAACAGGAAGAAGTTGATTTGATAAAAAAGCTTAGTTCTGAGAAAAATGCTAAATAATTTTTAGTGTTCAAATAAGGACTTTAAAAATTGTTGTTAGTTGTTGAAATGAGTTTGGCAGGAGGTTTTACACCTTCTGTCCTTACTCATTTATTGTACACCACGATGAAATTTATAAAGACAGATGATAAAAGTTTTAAAAATATATATTTTACTGGCATTTTCGATAAGTGTTAAAGCCCAACAGCCAACACCTCCGGGAACGGTAAAGGATGGAGAAAAGTCCGTAAACGAAGCGTATCTGTTTGCACATATGAAGCATCAGGATTACGGTCGTTTGTACTACACAGTTAGTTTAGACGGATTACACTGGCAGGAACTAAACGATGGCAAAAGAATTTTTAACGATTACAAAGGTCACCCCGATATTACAAAAGGTCACGATGGGCGATATTACATAGTAGGTAATAATCACGATGGCGATTTACAGATAAACATCTGGGTTTCGGACGATTTAATTACATGGAAAGAATACTCGCACTACACTCCCGATTTAAATAACATTCCCGATTACAAACCATTGCAACGCTTGGGTGCACCTAAAATATTTTACGACGAATCAACATCGCAGTATATTTTAAGTTGGCATTCTCCACATTTGAACGGTGTTGAAGGAGATTCGGAACGCTACTGGCAAAGTCAACGTACTTTATACGTGCTTTCTAAAGATTTGAAAACATTCTCAGATACTCCAAAGAAACTATTTGAATGGAACATGGGTATGATAGATGTTTTTATTCGTAAAATTGATGGACGATATTATGCTGTTCTAAAAGACGAAAGATACCCTACTGTAGAATGGACTACCGGAAAAACAATTAGAATTTGTAGTTCTGATAATTTAACAGGTCCCTACTCCTACCCTCAGGAATCAATTAGTCCAAACTTTAGAGAAGCACCAATGCTTATCCCTTCACAGGATGGAAAATACTGGTATATGTATTATGAGCAGTATCCCGGAGTTTCTTATGGATTATCTATTGCCAAAAATATGAGCGGACCCTGGTTTCAGGTTTCGGGATACACTTTCTTTGCCGATTGGGACAAGTACGAAATGCCAGGTGAAGTACGTCATGGATGTATGATTCCTATTTCGAAAAAGGAATATGATAAATTGGTTAAAGAATTTGGTTTGGTAGA
>JBDLJM010000049.1 GCA_039714315.1 Bacteroidota bacterium
TCTTTTGTCTTTTTCGGCCGCCCGGGCGGGTTTTACGCTATAGTTTTATTCGTAAAAATGTATTCGCCTAAAGCCGGTAAGGAGCTCCCGGGGGTCGCTCTTACAGGCTAAGACTCATTACATTTTACTCACAAAAGCTGCCGCTCCACCCCCTGGCGGAACAGCCACAAGAAACACGTGTAATTAATTGATTTTTAACAGTTTAACTCGTTTAGTTTTTGTAATTTTACATTGCTACAATCAGAAACCGACAAGTATAAATAAACAAGATATTGGGAACAATTAAATATTTAATATTAATTGTTGTTTTTTCAAGCCTTTCCGGGTAACCGGGAAGGCTTTTTATTATATTCACAAAAGTATTATAGCAGACAACAAAAACTTACATGAAAGAGTCTATCTAATTAATTAGTACTTCCTTTCAGCAGATTTAGCTTCGCTGATTCTAAAGAATTCTCCACTTCGCTATTGCTTCGATCGATATGACAGTAAAATCCCCTTCTACTCCTAATTAAAAAACATCTTATCCAGTGTAGATACGTTCTTGATACGGGTAAATTCCAAACCGCTTGGCTTATACATATCATTTATATCTACTTCATAAGCTTCCTCTATTTTATAGCGTACCATCTTCAAAGTGGAATTCACCATTTTATTGTCCTCAGAAAATATTTCCGGAGCAATAATAAACAATGAGGGCATCCATTTATTCGGGAACTTGGCTTTATAAACAGGATCCTGTTTAAATGATTTTACTTCCCTCTCAATCATACTGTAAAGAGCATGTGCATCTTCAACACCATTATTGGCCATATAACTTTTAACATTTGCTTCATCAAGAGTGATAACGGCAGTAGTAAACTTACGATGATCGTTGTGAACAATAGCCTGATGAAGCAATGGAGAGTTATATACTATACCTTCTTCTATTTCCTCAGGCGAGTATTTCTCACCATCTTCAGAGATTAAAAGTGCTTTTTCACGACCCGTTACAACAAGAAAGCCATCGGAATCTTTATATCCTAAATCGCCGGTATACAAGCTACCACCTTTAATAGTTTCGGATGTTGCTTCCTCATTTTCGTAATAACCTTTCATCACATTATCCCCGGTTATTACTATCTCACCCTTCTCTCCTGTTTTACATTCACTGCCATCTTCCTTCATTATACGACATGTAACCGTAGGCATAATTGCTCCGGAAGACCCCAATTTATGATTAAAAGGTGTGTTTGTTGAAATAACAGGTGTAGCTTCGGTAAGTCCGTAGCCCTGATAAACAGGAACGCCTATTGAATAGAAAAATTGTTGCTGTTTAATATCCAACAAAGCTCCACCCCCTACCATATACTTCAGGTTTCCTCCGAAAACATCTTTTAGCTTGGAAAAAATCAACTTTTTGGCAAGAAAATAAACCGGATAGTTTTTTAAATAGGTTACAAAACCGGCTTTTTTAAATCCATCTTTGTTAAGTATTATTCCGGCTTCCAGTCCGGCATTGAATAATGATTCTATAAATCCGCCTTTAGCAGTAATACCGTCGGTAATTTTCTTCATCAGATTACCGGATAAAGCCGGTACGGTAAGTAAAAAGTCAGGTTTTACCTCCTTAAGATTTATAGGAATATTTTTTATAGGATTCATTCCTCCTCCCCTGTTATCGAGAAAATACAGCGACATACCACTGAACAACGCTCCGTAAATCGCCACAGTATGAGCAAAACAGTGATCGATAGGCAGGATTATTAATGTTTTCAAACTTTCATCAGCCCTAAACATTTTCACCCCGTCGGCACTGTTTGATACATAGTTTTTATGTGTCAACATTATTCCCTTAGGGCTACCGGTTGTTCCGGAAGTATAAGAAACTGTTACAACATCTTCCTCATCAACACTCTCCTCTATCGATTTCATAGTCGAGTAAGTAGCATTATAGAGTGCTTCTCCTTCTTCAAGCAGTTTGTGATATGTTTTAACTCTGTCTTCAGGAATATTTGCTTCAGTTATTTTCTTCTCAAGAAAATCAGCATCATCATCCAAATACACAAGATAAAACTCTTTATTCTCAATCTGTTCCCAAATATTTAACACCTTATCAAGGTAGTTTTTAGAAACAAAAATACCTTTTGAATTAGAGTGGTTCAGTCTGAAAGGCAGTTCTTCCTGTAACAATTTTACTGACAAAGGCACGGAAGCAGCTCCATTATAGATTACTGCAAACTCAGAAATCACCCAGCGCGATGACCCTTCGGAAAGAATGGCAAAATTATCACCTTTTTCTAAGCCCAAACTGTGTAAAGATGCTGAAAGATTCTTTGCCCTTTCATTAACCTGCCTATATGAACTTGGCTCCCAACCATTATCTGTTTTATCAAGCATATAGGCTTTATCACGGTATAAATTAGCTGCATCGTATAGTCTGCTTAGAATTGTACTCATATGTTTTGTTTATTTATTACAATCGACAAAGATAATTTATTTTCTCCTAAAGAATAATAAACACAACTAAACAGTAGTCTATTTTACAAAAAAAAATCACTCCCCGACAAAAATCACAGTTGTGATAATTGATGGGAGAGTGACTCAGATTTTATTCTATTCATCAGAAAATCCGTAGACAGCTAATGAACAATTACTTAGTTAAACTGTTGCTTCCAGTAAACCATTTGTTTTTCTAACTGCTTCGGCAGAAGATTTCATTTTTTCAATTTCAGCCTCAGAAAGGTCTATTTCTAATATCTGCTCAATTCCGTTTTTACCGATAACAGCAGGAACACCAATACAAATATCGTTTAAGCCATATTCTCCTTCCAGAAGACAAGAACATGGGAACATTTTTTTAGAATCCAGAGCTATAGCTTTAACCATTTCAGATACAGCTGCACCAGGAGCATACCATGCACTTGTTCCTAATAATTTAGTAAGTGTAGCACCTCCAACTTTTGTAGCCTCTACAACTTCCTTTTGTTTTTCAACTGAGATAAATTCCGATACAGGAACACTGTTACGGCTAGCTTTCTCAATCAACGGCACCATACCTGTATCACTGTGACCACCAATTACCATTGCTCCAATTTCTGATGTTGGGCAATCCATAGCTTCAGCTAAACGATATTTAAAACGTGCACTGTCAAGAGCTCCTCCCATACCTATTACACGGTTTTTTGGAAGACCTAAAGATTTTGCTGCAAGATATGTCATTGTATCCATAGGATTACTAACAACAATAAGAATTACATCAGGAGAATGCTTGATTATATTTTCTGCTACAGTTTTAACAATTCCTGCGTTAGTCCCAATAAGCTCCTCACGAGTCATACCGGGTTTACGTGGAATACCACTTGTAATAACAGCTACATCGCTTCCGGCAGTTTTTGAATAATCTCCGGTAGTACCTGTAATAGTAGAGTCAAAGCCATTTAATGAAGACGTTTGCATTAAATCCATTGCCTTACCTTCAGCAAAACCTTCTTTGATATCAACCAATACTATTTCGTCTGCGAAATCCTTAATAGCTGTGTATTCAGCGCAACTTGCACCTACAGCACCTGCTCCTACAATTGTTACTTTCATTTGAATATAGTTTTATATTTATTTTGATTAGAATCATTTTTATAAACAAATCTTCATAAAAACAAATCATCTATTATTGAACACATATTATTAGAAGGTGGAAGTTCAAAATTAATCCTATAAATTCAAAAAAAAATCCAATGATTTATATCAGGGTTTTACAGATCTGTGAATATTTATTAACATAACATTTTAACGATTGAGTGAGAGAATGAGAGAATGAGAGAATGAGAGTGTGAGAGAATGAGAGAGAGTGTGTGAATATTATACTAAGCCATTATTGCATTAAAGTATTAGAACATTAAATAATTAGATCATAAAAACATTGGCTTCGACAGGCTCAGCCACCGAAATCAATAAATCATTTCAAAAAAAAAGACCCCCAATCCGGAGGCCTCTTCTATATATTAATTTAAATACTGATTAAGCATCAATATTAGCATATTTTGCATTTTTCTCGATAAATTCACGACGTGGCGGAACCTCATCACCCATCAGCATAGAGAATACTCTATCAGCTTCTGTAGCATTATCGATAGTTACCTGACGTAAAATTCTGTTATCAGGATCCATGGTAGTTTCCCAAAGTTGCTCTGCGTTCATCTCCCCAAGACCTTTGTAACGTTGTATACCAACTCCTTTATCGGTACCTCCTGACAATTCATAAACTAATTTATCACGCTGCTCATCATCCCAGGCATAAGCACTTTTCTGACCCTTCTTTACCTGATACAATGGAGGAGTAGCAATATATACATATCCTTTTTCGATCAGTTCTTTCATATAACGGAAGAAGAAAGTAAGAATAAGTGTTGCAATGTGGCTACCATCCACATCGGCATCGGTCATAATTACAACCTTGTGATATCTTAACTTTTCAAGGTTCAATGCTTTTGTATCTTCCTCGGTACCAACTGATACACCCAAAGCTGTATACATATTCTTTATCTCCTCGTTTTCGAAAACTTTGTGTTGCATAGCTTTCTCAACATTCAGAATCTTACCACGTAGTGGTAGAATAGCCTGGAAATTACGGTCACGACCTTGTTTTGCCGTACCACCCGCAGAATCTCCCTCTACAAGGAATACTTCTGTTTCAAATGGATCTCTCGAAGAACAATCGGCAAGTTTTCCGGGAAGTCCACCGCCTACCATAACAGTTTTTCGCTGAACCATTTCGCGGGCTTTACGTGCAGCCTGACGTGCACGGGCAGCTAAAATAACTTTCTGAACAATCATTTTAGCCTCATTTGGATTTTCTTCCAAATAATTAGTAAGCATTTCACCTACAGCCTTATCTACTGCTCCACTAACTTCTTTATTTCCAAGTTTAGTTTTGGTTTGACCTTCGAACAAAGGCTCCATAACCTTTACAGAAATAATAGCTGTTAACCCTTCACGGAAATCATCTCCCTGAACTTCTACTTTTTCCTTAGCCAACAATCCTGACTCATCGGCATATTTCTTAAGAGTACGTGTAAGAGCTCTACGGAAACCGGCAAGGTGAGTACCTCCTTCGTGAGTATTAATATTGTTTACATATGAGTGTAAGTTCTCTGTATATGAAGTGTTGTAGTGCATTGCAACTTCAACAGGAATATCATCTTTTTCACCGTCCATATAGATAACACTATCCATAAGCTTCTCACGGTTTGAATCGATAAATTCAACAAATTCTTCTAATCCTCTTTCTGATATAAAAGTCTCAGTTTCAGAATTCCCTTCTTCATCTTTTTCTCTTAAATCAGTTAACTTAATTGTAATTCCTTTATTCAGGTACGACAACTCACGCATACGAGCCTGAAGGATATCATAATGATACTCTTCTTCAGTAAAAATGCTCATGTCAGGTTTAAAGGTTACAATTGTACCTGTAACATCAGTTACCCCAACTTCTTTTACATCAGCCTGAGGAATACCTATTTTATAGTTTTGCTCATATATTTTTCCTTCCCTATGAACTTCAACCTTCAAATCGGTTGATAATGCGTTTACACACGATACCCCAACCCCGTGAAGACCACCGGAAACTTTATATGAATCTTTATCGAATTTACCTCCGGCATGAAGAACTGTCATAACAACTTCAAGAGCCGATTTCTTTTCTTTAGGGTGCATGGCCGTAGGTATACCACGTCCATTATCTTTTACTGTTATTGAGTTATCTTCATTGATTATAACATCAATAGTATCACAATGACCGGCCAGAGCCTCATCAATAGAGTTATCTACTACTTCATATACCAGGTGATGTAATCCTCTCTGTCCAACATCTCCAATATACATTGCAGGACGTTTTCTAACGGCTTCCAGACCTTCTAATACCTGAATATTCTCAGCTGAATAATCCTTATTATTTCCTTCTTGACTCATCTGTTTATTATATGCTTTATAAGTAAATAGAATACTCCTCCACTTTAACAAAATCCCTATGACGAAATTAATTTAACTATGGAGTGTACGTCTATATTACTTTTTGAGATTTTCTATATTCAAAACGAGCAAATATAACCATTATTATAAGAAATAATAACGCTATTTTGACACAATTATCATATAGTTTTTAACATTTTATCGAAAAATATAAAACACCCCTGAATGATTAATCTCATTCAGGGGTGTTTTATTTATATACTGCATCTAAACAGTGAAACAGTAAGGCAGTGAAACTGTGAACCGGCCTACTTCTTCCAGCTAAACTCTGTCAGAACTCCAAAGTGCTTTGAAGGAAACTTTATAGGGTGATGCTTTATAACCTGCGAGTCTTTCACCTGTAACTTACTCCCTTTATAATAGATATAATCAACTCTTCCCTGACGCTTATCTTTCGATTCGGTACAACAGGTATATCCGGGATATAATCTGCCTCCCTGATAAAGACTTCGGTATGAATCTACATAGTTATATTTATCTAATAAATTAGATACCGGATAATGATATTTACCTCCATCATAATCGGCAAACGACAATGAATTCAATTCACCGGAAAAAACAATAGAAGTACTCGACTTAGGCTTTATCATAACTCTGATTTGCTCAAGCATTTCCTTTAAGTCAACCCCTCTTTTCTTTGATTCTGCAACTCTGTATTCGTTTTTGGAATATCCACTTTCAAAGCTGCTCCAATCGGGGGTGTTTTCAAGCGAAATATTAAAGAAATAAACATATTGATTCTTAGAAATAGCAATTTCCACCCCTCCGCTTTTATCAGCTGTATAAAGTTTAACCGTTCTTTTTATAGGGAATTTACTTAAGATTGAAAGTTTTTCACTTATGGAATAAAAATAATAACCTAAACCATCTGCCAGATACTCTCCCGAACCATTGGTTTCCTGCAAGGCAATAATATCGGCTTTAGAGTCTTTTATCACTTCAAGTGTACGATCCAGACCTATGAGCTCTCCATGGCTCTTGCCGCCATCAGATATATTCCAGGTCAGGAATTTTATATTCTTATAAAAATATCCGTTAACTCCTTCTTCTCCACTGTATTTAGAGTTGTTTTGGTATAATTTAACTACCCTGCCATTGTGAACCTGATCTTTAAAAAGATGTGCCGATTTAATATATCCGTTAAACGAATATCTTTCATCATTGCCATTCCCTCCTAAATATAAATTTAGAAATCTTGACAGATCTCCTTTACCAACATTTACTATTCCAACATTTGTACCATCAAAATACAACCAAACCTGATTCTTAGTATAATCGTAAACAAGGCCAATTAAATGAAATTTTCCATCGTTAATAGCTTGTCTTTTTGCCGTGGCATTGTATTGTGAGACTACTTTATGATTTTGATAAAACTGCCAACTCCACGCTCCATTCTCACTGGCTCTGATCTCCCATCCATCATCTTCTGACGATTTTTTATTTGATAATATCACAGCCGATTGTTCTACATCCCTGGCTGCCTTTACCCATACAAATGCAGAAAATGAAGCACTAGGAGCTTCTAAATATGATAATTTAAACTTTATAGCTTCCCTGTTTCTTGCAGATTTTGAGAAATCTAATACCAAATTATTATTTTCAGAGGTAATATCATACTTGCGATACTGCTCCGATTTATTCCTGCCATCAAATCTTACGGACCAACTTGCTTCCTGAGAAAACATTTTGTAGGGCTGTAAAACAATTATTATCAATACTAAAATCAGTCTATTCATCTTCCACGGTTTAGAGCTCGCAAATATAAAATAATTTTGTAGTTAGAGGCCAATGTAAAAAAGAAACCGGGACAAAATTTTATTAGTCCCGGTTCCATAAATTATACTCATCCTACACTACCCATGACAACCTTTTTTTTTACCGCCAAAGTTTCGCAAAGTATTTTTGCGTTACGTTGCGCATACCTTAGCGTTACTTTGCGGTTATTTTTTTGTCATCAGCTCACCGTGTCCCGGCTAAGCCGTTGATTGAAGTGTTTCTCGAAAAACTTACCTCTACCTGTGTCAGTTACAAGCTTATTTTTGCACTAAGCATGAAATTCCTTCCAATATTATAAAATTCACTTTGAGAATCCATATTCTTATACGATCTGTTTAAATGCTCGTAATAATTAAGATTAAAAATATTTATTATGGAAGCATCTATTCTTAAGTGGCTATTAATTTCATAACCTCCAAACAGATCCATCACGCCAAAGCCCGGAGAAGCACTTTCCTTTACACTAACAGCCACTCTGTCCTGTTCTGCAACCAAACGCTGGTTTATCTTAGCGTACCACTTTTTATTTTCGTACATCAACGAAATATTTGCTTCCATTGGGGGTATTTCAGCTAAAGGCTCATCCAAATCTATATTCTGTGCATGAGTATAAAAACCTGAAGCATCAAATTTCAAATTTTTAAAGATTTCAAAACCAAAGTTTAACTCTAGTCCATATATTTTTGCCCGGTCAATATTAACAAATTTCTTTTTTCCGGGTATCCCTTCTTCAGGAATTGGCATAGAAACCAACTCGGAACTGATGTAATTCCCTACAACCGAGTAATATCCATTTACTCCCATCCACCATTTATCTCCATGGCGGTTAAGACTCAAATCTGCCTGGTTGTTTATTTCAGCATCCAACATTGGATTTCCGAAATACACAAAATTATCTCTACCCACCGGCAAAATATTCACATATCGCTTCTGAATACTTGCCGTTTGAACACCCCGACCTACAGATAATTTTGTATTCCAATTTTCTGAAAGCCTATAAATCCCGGAGATATTAGCTGAAAAATTAAGCTCATCCTCAGGGTGAATTCCTTCATTCCCTGCTTCAAATTTTGGATCTGGTTCTTTAGTATCGGATTGAACAAAATCGAATCTCATTCCGGTTTGAAGAGAGAAATCATTACCTGCATGTAAGTTATATTGAGCAAAAACACCGTAATCATTTACATATGAATCCTGCCATACCTGTTTTGTAGAAACAAATTCTCCGGTAGGCTTTACCTTCTCATTATCACCCTGATTAGCTATATTTTTCATATCTAAACCGACATAAAAAATATTATCATCATTTGAACCCAGCTCAAACTCAATTTTTCCACCATAAGCCTGCGAATATGTGGTTGATGTAGAAATCACCTTAGCAGCCGATGGTCTGACACTATTTGACATTACGTGCTCCACATCCGAATAAAATGCTTTAATCTTTATATTTTTAAGAAAACCTGTCTGAAACCTGTTGTCGTAATCAACAGTAGCTACTGTACCATTATCAATATCAGTATCCATCGGCAATCCCGGATGCATTATATCCCTTCCGAAAGACTGACGAAAATTTACTCTTATATGTTGATTTTCGTCAATGCTATATCCTCCTTTAAGAGAATAGTCGTTTGTTTGGAAAGAAGAAACAATCTCCTGACCGCTTCCGCTCTTATAGTTACCGAAACGTTTTATCCCTCCATCAGCCGTGAAATACCAGTTTTGTTGAACTACACCCGCTTTTAAGGATGAAAAATAGCTTCCGCCATTTGTCTCATAACCGCCTTCCAATGAGGCTCTGTATAATTTATCGGCGTCATAAACAGGTGCTTTAGTAACTAAGTTTACTACCCCACCAAGAGATGAACCATATCTAACAGAATAGGGTCCTTTTATTATCTCGATTTTTTCTACTTCTTCAGGAGTTATATGAGTTGTAACCGGATCCATTCGGTTTGGACATGCCGGAGCCACAGTTGTTCCTCCATCAAACTGAATGTTTAACTGTTCATATTTAAAGCCCCTGAACACAGGATCCATTGCGTAGCCTCCTTTTTTATCGATCCCAAATCCCGGAACACCTGAAAATAAACTTCCGGCATCGTGATTTTTCTTTTTTGAAATTTCATTATTTATTATACTCAACTGTAAAGGAGATTCCTTTTTTTCTTCAGTTAGTACTATTTCATCCAATACATTTACTTCTTGCGCATTAGTTGTCACTACAAAACACATTAGCACAAAAAATATAACATACCTCTTATAGTATTTTATATTTATATTCATTTTGTTTTTTTTGAATTAATTGAACCACTATCCATAAAAAAACATTCAACATATTTCACAATATTGAATAACTAAATATGGGTTAATGATAAATTACAAATGATTATTTAAGTGAAGTATTTTGGGGGTGGGGTCCGAAGTTCTGAATAGATATTATAATCGTGTTCCTGATAAATAAAATTATCTTTCAATTCAATATCAAAATCTTTTTCTTCGGAGTATAAAGCATAATCAAAAGCAAAATATTCCAAACTGAGTCTCTCACTTATTGTTGCTTCTTTCTCTTCCTGATCTTCGGCCAATGCACGTGTTTTCTTTATCAGATAACATTTACCATTACACCCCATCTCAGGATTATCTTTATTCTCGCACAATTCCTGACTTATATATTCATAATTAGTTATATACTCAAAAAAAGGTATACTCTGGAAACTTATTACCAGAAAATAACTTGTTAATATTATAAAACTAATTAATTTCGACATTCTAAAATTAAACTCTCATAGGTTATTTTAAGGAGATAAAGATATAATTATCTTTTATTAAAAAAACATAATATAAAAAAAACATGATTAAGCACATAGTACTGTTCAAATTTAAAGATACGAAAAAAGAAAATTTCATGAAGGAGATTAAGCAGGATTTGGAAAATCTTGTTAACACTATTGAAGAACTAAAGGAAATGGAAGTTGGATTAAACTTTCTGGAAGACAACAGCATGCCTGATTTAGTTCTGACTTCGACATTCGAAAACAGGGAAGGTTTGGAAGTGTACAGAACCCACCCCGAACACGTTAAAGTAGTTGAAAAAATTAAACCGATGGCTACTGACCGATCAGTTGTTGATTATGAAGTTTAAAATTAAATAAGGATATTGTCTAAATAGGGACAATATCCTTTTTTATCATTAGTCAAGCTCCTGTTTCTTAAAAACAACTGTTTTAGAATCAAATGTATTAGCTCCAAATATTCCTATAGCATCTCCTTCGATATTTGTAGGCGGATTACCAGGAATAATATCCTGTCCCATGCCCATAATTCTTGATAAAGTATAGAAATATTCATAGTTACTTTCGTCTACCCCCAACAGTTCTACTCTAACAGTACTATTGTCTTCCATTTCAACTCCATCAAACGGATATGATACAGACTCTCCTCCCAAAAACTTATCGTTCATAACATAGAATCCTTTTAATATATCATCGCCGATAAACAGTCTAAGCCTGTAAAAATTAACTTCGTCCGGCGAATCCCTGAAGTGACATATAATCCTGTATAACTCTTTTTCAGGTCTGCTAAACTCACTTGACATAATTTCGATAGAATCTATTTTAACTGCCGATGGTGAATTTGATACAGACTGTAGGATAGTGCTGCCATACCTAATATTCAATTTATAATTCTGGTTTGTTTCAACCTTCAAATTTTGATTACGATAATATCCTTTTTCCTCTTCATCTAATTTATATGAAATACCATTACCACTAACCACCTCCACTTCTGCACCTTCGAGTTTTTCAACCTCCCCGGTTGTATAAAAACTGTTCGATTTACTGAGCAATACATAATTCATTCCCTCAATATCTGTCAAATACCCTTCGACTACAATTACCGGTTCGGCATCGTTTAGATCAACGTCTATTACCTTCTCACAGGAAGAAAGTATTATGCTTAAATTGATTATTATAAAATAAATCTTCTTCATACCTTTTTTAAAATGAAAGGTTATAACTTATTGACGGCACAAATTTAAAAAGGGCCAGCTGCACTGCTTCTGTAGTTCCGGGATTCTCTTCGCTCTCCTGGAACGTTATTGTATATGCATTTTCTCTTCCGTAAACATTATAAATAGAAAAATTCCAGCTCGACTGAAAACGCTTTGCCAGCTTTTCTCTTTCTCCGCTCTCAGTGTTAACTTTATATTTATATTTTTTGTTTTTAATGGTCAAACCAATATCCATCCTGTGGTAATCAGGCATTCTATATCCGTTTCTTTCGGTATAATAAGGAGTTAACTGTCCTTCAACCCAATATTTTCCGCTTGGAAAAGTTACCGCATTGCCTGTAAAGTATACCCATGTTCCCGAAAGCACAACTCTGGGACTAAAACTGTAACTGGCAACTATTGAAAAGTCATGTATCCGGTCCTGCTTAGCCGAAAACCAGGTATTATTATCTATTTCTTCAAATAATTTCTCAGATCTTGACAAGGTATAACTAATCCATCCGGTAAGTTTTCCTGTTCGTTTTTTCAATAAAAACTCAATACCATAAGCCCTCCCATTTCCATACAATAATTCCGATTCTACAAATTCATTAAAAGTTGTTTGCGCTCCGGTACGATAGTCAATTATCCCTTCAATTTTTTTGTAATAAACCTCACTGGAAAACTCCCATGTATTGTCAATAAAGTTCCTAAAATACCCCAACGAAAACTGATCAGATTCAGCCGGTTTAATATTATTACTCGAAGGGAGCCAAATATCTGTTGGTGAAGATGTATTGGAGTTGGAAATCATATGCAAAAACTGATATGACCTGTTATAAGATCCCTTAAGGGAATGTTTTTCATCAAGGACATATGTAGCGGCAAATCGTGGAGCAAGCTTATTGTAACCGACTACTTTTTCCCATTTACCGTATTCTTTCATATTTACAGGGAAGCCGTCTTTATCCCATGAAATAATATTACCGGGACCTAATTGAGTGAAATTTGTAAATCGCAAACCATATGAAAAAATCAGCTTTGAAGTTAGTTTCTGTATATTTGATATATATACTGCACTTTCCACAGAATATTTATTATCGATAAAGAAATCGCTTACATTTTCTGAATTTGATTCCAAATCACCGGGCATAAAAGTATGATGAATTATATTCGCTCCAAATTTTAAGGTGTTACTGTCGTTTAAAAAATAATCGAATTCCTGTACAAAGTTCAGATCTCTGATTCGGGAAGATATTTCCAAATCAGCATCGCCACTAATTTCTATCTGATAATTATAATCACTGTAAATCAAGGATGTATTTGAGAATAATTTATTGGAATAAATATGATTCCACCTTAAAGTAGCTGTCGAATTCCCCCAGTCGAAACCAAACAGATCAGAATATCCGAGTACATCCCGGCCAAAATACCCTGATACGAAAACCCTGTCTTTGTCGGATATCCTATAGTTGGCCTTTAGATTTAAATCGTAAAAATATAATCTGGTATTTCGTTGTGATTCCTTATCAGAGAATTTTAGAAAAAAATCTGCATAAGTTCTGCGGGCCGAAGCAATAAAAGAGCCTTTTTCCTTAACTAAGGGCCCTTCAGCTGTAAATTTGGAAGAAATGAGACCTATTCCACCATCAAACTTGTATTCATTACTATTTCCGTCCTTCATTCTAACATCCATAACAGATGCCAGTCTTCCACCATATTCAGCGGGCATTGCACCTTTATACAACTTCACATCTTTTATGGCACTGGAATTAAATACCGAAAAGAAGCCCATCAGGTGTGAAGCATTGTACACAGGTGCTCCGTCGAGTAAAATTAAATTCTGGTCGGACGAACCTCCCCGTACATAAAACCCCGCATTACCATCGCCTGCGGGTTTTATTCCAGGAAGCAATTGCAGCGTTTTCATTATATCCTTTTCACCAAAAAGAACAGGAACTACCTCAATATCTCTAACCGAAAGTTTAGACACTCCAACATTTGTCGACATTATATTTTCATCCTGCCTTTCGGAACTGACTATTACTTCTGATAAAGTTCTGCTGTCTAATTCGAGATTCAAATTAAACTTTACATCTCTGTTAAGTTCGATTGTTTTAACAACAGTTTTATAACCCAAATAAGAAAACATAAAATTATATGTTCCCTCTTTCAGACTAATTGAATAAAAACCATAGCTGTTAGTTGACACACCCGATCGGGGCAATTCTTTAACAGAAATATTTACTCCTATTAAATCCTCTCCTGTAGATTTATCCCTAACAACACCATTTAAAGTATATGTATTGCTTTGAGCATTTAATGTCAACACATTAATGACTGTCAACACTATGATTAAAGAAACATATCGCATCTTTTATTATAAGGATTAGAGGAAATTGCTTAAATAACACCATAAAGATAGCTCAGTTTTTCCGTAATATCTATATTTTTAAACAAGTAACTTATTTCAGAAAAAAAATAAAAGGAAGCATAAAGCCTCCTTTCCATCAATACAATGAGATTTAAAGATGTTGTAGTTTTTCCTTGTATATCTCTTTGCAGGTACAATAATACAATGATTAGTATTATAATATAGTCTATCCTATATTGTTTATATCAATTCACATATAAATTATTTCTATTAATCAATAGAATACCAAATACACATCAAAATGCAATTGATATAAAGGCATACCCGACATGCAAAAAAAAGGGAGAACCTTTATTTTCTCCCTTTTTAAGCTATTCTAATAAATAATACTATTTACTTATTCAATTATCAACTTCTTAGTGAAATCGAATTTAAAACTAGTTATTCTTACTAGATAAAGTCCTTTATCCAGATTTACATTACCTGTAAATTTCAAACTTTCTTTATCTACCACTGTATTGTAAACCAATCTTCCGTTTATGTTATATATACTAAGAGAAATATCTTGTTCACTTTTAGGCAGGTTAATATTTAACACTCCGCCAACAACAGGATTTGGATAAATTGAGAATTCTGACAAAGACAATTCTCCGTTTGAAAGATTATTACCTTCCACTACTATAGAAATGGTTTCTGATGCTGAATCTGTTCCATCAGATACTGTTACTATAATATCACTGTGTGTTCCAACTACAACGGCAGCACTTATTTCAATACTTGCTTTTGTATTATCATTATTATCAACAACTAAAGTTACTCCAGCAGGCTCTCCTGATATTGAAAATATCAAATCATCACTATCGGCATCTGATGCTGAAATTGCAACTGATTTTGCTATTCCTTCTGTTGCAGTCTGATCTCCGATTGATCCTAGTACAGGAGTTTTGTTTGGCGCTGTAACTGTTATAATGATATCTTCCGAATCACTGTCTGTTCCATCACTTACTGTAACTGTTACAGCATAAGTTCCGGCAGCAACTGATGATGCTACTACTAAATCGGTTTCTGATATTGTGATACCTGTGATATCATCAGTTCCGTTTGTTGCAACTATTGAGAAAGTAAGCTGATCATTATCGGCATCAGTTGCAGAAAGTACTTTTGTATATTCTGTTCCGGCAACCACATCAGTAATATTTCCGATTATTCCTAATTCAGGTGCAGTATTTGTTGCGTTTGCATCTGTTACAGTAAAAAAGAAAGGACCAGCATTTGTCACACCGTCTGCCGCACTATAGGCTTTTCCATACCACTTATAACTACCAACTGCAAAAGCCTGACCTTCATTGTGATTTTGCCCGTCAGGAATACCTCGAACTACAAGAACCTCTTCTATTTTAACTCCATTTTCATCAATACTTTCTACATAAAGAGAATGAGTTTCAGTACTTGGTGCATCAAGGTACCAATCAAAGGCAACCACATCATCAGTTGTAAACTGAGATCCGTCGGCAGGAGAATATACAGGATTTACTATCTCGATATCAAAAGTATCTGTATCTGTTCCTCCTCTTCCGTCACTTACTTCAACTGTAACAGTATAAGTTCCTGCTACACTCTGATCTGAAACTGCAAGTTCGGCAACAGATGCATTGGGAATAGTAATAAAAGATTCCGCACCCGAAGTGATAGAGTAAGTTAATGCATCCCCGTTTTCATCGCTTGCCGTTAAGGCTATGGTTTTTGCTATTCCTACAGCAGCACTTTTATTGCCTGTTGCTGTAAATACAGGTGCTACATTTGCACTTGGATCAGTAACTGTAATAATAATATCCTCAGAATCATTATCTGTTCCATCGCTAACTGTAACTGTTACAGCGTAAGTTCCGGCAGTAGCATCAGTACCAACTACAAGATTTGTACCCGAAACCGAAATAAACGCAGGTAATGCACTTTCGTCAGTCATTGCTACAGAATAAGTCAAATCGTCACCATCAGCATCTGTTGCAGAAATATCAATTGATAAAGCTGTTCCTGCATTTATGGATTCTGTTGCCGCAATTGTACCAAATTCAGGAGCATTATTTGCTGGAGCATCACCAGAAATTGTTATCAAGGAAGTTTTATCACCATCATAACCTTTCAAATTAATATAATAATAGTCATACCCGGATGCCGACGGTTCCTGACCAAGCGGATTAACAAGTTTCAAATATATGTATCGCTTTGAATTATCTAACACATAATCATCATGTCGTGCCTTTAAATAATCCTTTAGAGCTGTATTCGCTTCAGTTTTTACTTCCACTTCAGTAGTCCCATTTGCTGCATTTGCTTTAGTTATTATATCTTCAGCGATAGTAGTTGCCCCTGCAGTAAATAATGCAATTTGTTCTTCATCAGTATAACCATGCCAATAGTAATTTGAATAATTAGCATCAATCCCTACCAAATCAACATCTTTACCGGTAGAAGTGTTACCATTTTTATTAACTATCACTGAAAATGCAAAATAAGAATTAGCCCAATCAACATCATCAAAATTAGCTAAATCATAAGACACTATCAATTGATAATGAGAGTCTTTTTCAAGTGAACCGATATAGTTACCTGATTTAACTCCTGCTACAGATAATACCTGACCTCCATATTTATTTGGTATTTCCTGCCCAAACGCACTTTGCGTTCCCAGAAACAAAAACATAAGCAAAAGTTTGCTAATAAAATTTTTGTTCAATTGTAAAAAATTTATCATAAATTAAGATTTAATAGTTAGTTAATATTCATTTGAATCAATTATGGTACTAATTAACATACTATTAACAGCCGATACAATGAACAAACTGGCACTAATATTTAACTATTTGCTACCTTTTATAAATTAGAATTCCAAAATATGATTTATTAGATTGTGTTCCGTAAGCTCCCCTAACTTCAGCTCTCATCCTATAATTACCTTAATGGTCTTTGCTTTTCCTTCTATAAACAATTCTGATTATTTGACTCCATAAAATTTTTCGAAGAGGAACAGGTGAATAATTTCAATTTGCAATCGACATGTAACATTATATCATAAATTATCTCTGTCAATCGAATCTTATTTCTATATTGATCCTCGGTAAAAGAATGCTGCATATAAATATCCGCCGGCATATTGAAAATCAAACTAAAATGAGAAGAACACCTGACGCTATGGCCATTGTATCGGCTATCATTCTAATTTTTATCGGGCTAACCTGGATAATTCCGGCAGGAGAATACGCAAGAATAGTAGACCCTAATACAGGAAGGACAGTAATTAACCCCGATACATTTACCTATGTAAAATCAAATCCCCAGTCTATTTTGGCATTTTTCACTGCTCCCCTAAAAGGTTTTATTAAATCGGCAGAGATAATCGGGTTTGTTTTTCTGGTTGGTGGTGCATTTGCAGTTTTCAGCAAAACCAGGGCAATGGATGCCTCATTACAAAGTCTTTTAAAATTTGCCGGCGATAATAAGCAGTACAAATCTTTAATACTTTTCCTTCTTGTTTTCTTATTTTCATTAGCAGGCTCTACATTTGGAATGTCGGAAGAAGTACTGGTTTTTATTCTAATTACGATTCCTCTTGCAAAATCGATGAATTACGATAACATTGTTGGTGTTGCCATACCATTTGTGGGAGCCGGTGCAGGCTTTGCGGGTGCATTTATAAACCCTTTCACCATACAAATTGCCCAGGGGATAGCAGAGGTTCCTCTGGCAAGTGGAATGAATTACAGAATATTAGTTTGGTTAGCTTATACAATAGTAACAGGTATTTTTATTGTCAGATATGCTGCCAAAATTGATAAAAGCCCGGAACTAAGTTTAATTTATAATATTAAGGGCGCTTCGGAAATTAAGTCGAACGAACATATTGACTATAACCTAAAACGAAAAATTTTGGTTTTCCTGTTTCTTATTACACTGGCTCTTCTTGTAATAGGTGTTAAAAACTGGGACTGGTACATCTCAGAAATAGCAGGATTATTTGTTGCTTTTGGTATTTTCTCAGCTATTATTTATCAGTTAAATATCAATGAAGCATTCGAAGCCTTTAAAGAAGGAGCTATACAGATGTTGCCTGCGGCATTAATTATTGCGCTATCACGAAGTATTCTGGTTGTTGCCGAAGACGGGCATATAATTGATACTATTCTACATTCTATTGCGAATGCATCAGAAGGACTGCCGGCATACATTTCTGTTCAATTAATGTTTTTTGTGCAGGGCTTTATAAACTTCTTTATACCATCGGGTTCGGGGCAGGCTGCTCTTACCATGCCTATTATGGCTCCACTTTCTGACGTATTGGGAATTACCAGACAAACAGCGGTACTAGCATATCAGTTCGGCGATGGCCTGTTCAACCTCATTATTCCAACCAGCGGTATTACTATGGGTGTATTGTCTATTGCAAATATCCCGTACAACCTCTGGATAAAATGGATATGGAAACTGATAGTTTTTCTGATGATAACTTCAATGGGCTTTTTAGCTCTGGCAACATTTATTAACTATAATTAATAACGGTAAATATTTTTTTTTACAAAAAGTAATAATAAACTAACAATATGACGAAACTATTGACTCTCGGTGTGATTGGGAAATCACTAAAAGAAAACGAAAAGCGGGTCCCTATTCATCCGGAACATTTAATGCGTATTCCTGAGAAATTACGAAAACAAATCACTTTTGAAGAAGGTTATGGCATGAGATTTGGCATAGATGACAATACTTTAGCCAGTCTTTCATCGGGCAGAGTAGCCTTCAGGGATGAGATTCTGAATGGTTTTGATTGTGTACTAATACCCAAGCCTTTGGCAACAGATTTGTCAGAGATACGAGAAGGTGCAGTAGTGTGGGGTTGGCCGCATTGTGTACAACAGAAAAAAATCACACAAATTTCAATCGATAGAAAATTAACCCTTATAGCCTGGGAAGAAATGTTTACATGGAGCCGGACAGGTGATAAAAGGATGCATACTTTCTATAAGAATAATGAATTGGCAGGTTATGCCGGAGTAAATCATGCACTGAGCCTTACCGGAATTAACGGATTTTATGGAAAAACCCTAAAAACAGTGGTAATCAGCTTTGGTTCGGTTAGCCGCGGGGCAATATACGCATTGCAAGGCCAAGGCTTTAAGGATATCACTGTCCTGACCGGTCGGCCATCAAATGAGGTAAAAGATCAAATACCGGGCATAACATTCAAACAAATGAAAAATGATGGATCAGGAAATATGCTTGTAATTGAATCTGACGGCAGTATGCGTCCACTTTCAGAAGTATTGACAGATGTGCAAATAATTGTTAACGGGGTTCTTCAGGATAGCGACAATCCAAAAATGTTTGTACCGGCAAGTGATGCAGATAAATTAACAAAAGGCACTCTTATTATTGACATAAGTTGTGATGAAGGAATGGGTTTTTGGTGTGCCAAACCTACATCTTTTGAAAACCCGATACTTGAAGTAGATGGCAAATATTATTATGCAGTAGATCATAGCCCAAGTTATTATTGGAATTCTGCTTCATGGGAAATTTCAAAAGCATTACTTCCGTTTTTACCTGAAGTTCTGGGGGGAGCAAATGCATGGGATAAAAATATTACAATTTCAAAGTCCATAGAAATCCGGGAAGGAGTAATTCAAAATCCAAAAATTCTTTCATTTCAAAATCGTGAAAAAGAATATCCACACAAATTTCGTTAATAGATTTTATTACAAGGAATTCACATGGTATAA
>JBDLJM010000050.1 GCA_039714315.1 Bacteroidota bacterium
TGTAGATGCTTTTAACGGCACACCGGTATTAGACCTGAAGCCATATCTTCCATCTGTCGATTTTGTAGAAAGTAAAATCAACACCGAAATGGAAAAAGAAATGGGTCATCACGACGAGATAATGGTGAAGGATCCGGTTTACAAGTAATACTTTAAACTTTAGACTTTAAACTTTAGACTTTATACTTTAGACCACCTCTAACCTAGCCAAATAATCAAAATGCTCCCCTTCCTCTACCAGCTCACATTTAAGACCTACGGTTTCAGCTACACTCTTCAATCGTGGAAAATCAACATAAAGCCAGTCAAACTCTTCTGTACTTTGTTTCTTATAGTGCATCTGGAAAGTTAACTCTCCGTGATATTCTCTTCCTAAATCAAGCCACATTCCTCCATCTTCCTCTTCAAACATATACGAAATATCAGAAGAATCCAGTAATATTTTACCTCCCTCGCTTAGTAATGACTTTAATTTGTTGAGAAAATTTGGCAAATTCTCCAATGTTCCGGCAAGGCCAATACCGTTCATCAAAAGCAATAAAGTATCGAACTCTTCACCCTCAAAATCTTCCAAAGACGAATTCTCAACTTTTTTCACCCCTCTTGCTTTGGCAACTTTACAGGCACCAACAGATATATCTATAGCCTTAACATCAACATTCTTATTCTGCAACTCCAAACTGTGACTCCCCGACCCACAACCAATATCAAGAACTTTTCCATTACATAAATTAAGAGCACTTTGCTCGATCTTAGGCATATCTTTCCAACGGCGAAATAAATACGGCAATGGCATTTCATCCTCCTCGGTAATATTCGAAGTTGTAATAATATCTTCTGTATATTTTTTGTTCCAGAAATCTATTAATGCCTTTCCTAATATATCTTTCATTTCGATGTTTATTTGCTTAACTGTTTATTTGCTAAATTGTTTTTAATATTTTTGCAGAATCCTAAATATAATTTCAGATTATGCAAAAAATACTAGAAGAACTGCCTAAACGGGCCAAAGATAAGCATAACGAAAACAAAAAGTACTTTCAAAAACTTCGAAAAAAGAAACCTAAACAATTAGACCTGGTAATGCAGGATATTCACGACGAGGTATTTGAATATATAGACTGTTTGAGCTGTGCAAATTGTTGTAAAACCACCGGCCCCTTGTTGAAAGATAAGGATATTGAGCGCCTGTCGAAGTTCATGAAAATGAAATCTACGGCCTTTATAGATCAATATTTAAGAATTGATGAAGACAATGATTATGTATTCAAAGAAATGCCCTGTCCGTTTTTGGCTGCCGACAACTACTGCTTAGTTTATGAAGCCCGTCCAAAAGCATGTAGAGAATATCCGCACTTAGACAGAAAGAAGATTTTTCAGATAGGAAACCTTACCGTAAAAAATACCGAGATCTGCCCTGCCGTTTTTGATGGAGTTGAACTGCTTAAGGAGAAAATCCCTTTGAAATAAAGAAGCATGAAGTCAGAAGTCAGAAGTACTTCCGACTCCCGACTTCCGACTCCCAACTCTTATCCAGGTAAATATACCTCCAGCAACTTGGCCTCTTTTACTACCTCAAGCTCAACTTCAGTAATTGAAGCAGGAAGCAAAACGGTTTCTCCTTTTTTTATATTCAAAGACGAATCACTATATTTCAAATTCAGTTCACCCTCCATAAGCATGTAGATTACAAAAGAATCTAAATCTTTATACGAAATCTTCTTAGACGAGTCCAGCTCAAACAAATTTGTCTCGAAATAAGAACATTTCTCAAGTTGGGTTCTTTCGTTTTTAACTACAGAATAGTCGGTTTTATATTTATCGTATCCTTTAAAGTCTAAAGCATCCAATGCATATTCGGTATGCAGCTCACGCCCTTTTCCATTATCATCTACCCTATCCCAGTCGTAGATTCTATATGTAATATCAGATGTTTGCTGAATTTCGGCCAACATTATACCCGACCTTATCGCATGTACTCTTCCAACGGGTATAAAAAACACATCTCCTGCCTCTACCCTTTCTGAATTTAGAATATCACCAAGTTTTTTATCCTCAAGCTTATTGAGATATAATTCCTTATCGATTGTTTTGTTAAATCCGGAAATTAATTCGGCATCTTTTTCTGCATTAATAACATACCACATTTCGGTTTTTCCAAAAGAATTATGTCGTTCTTTTGCCAACTCATCATTTGGATGAACCTGAATAGACAGATCATCCTGTGCATCGATGAATTTTATCAATAGCGGAAACTCATTCTCAAACTGCCTATAAACTCTCTCGCCAAGCAATTCTCCTTTATATTTACTAAGCAGGTCCTGTAAATTTATCCCTGCCAGTTCTCCGTTTGAAATAACAGAAACATCGCCTTTCACTCCACTTATCTCCCATGACTCACCGGTTTTATCTCCTGATGCTTTCTTATTCAACAGAGTTTTTAATCCACTTCCTCCCCAAATTTTTTCTTTCAGAATTGGCTCAAACTTAAAAGGATAAAGAACTGTATTTTCCATTGGTAAATAATATTTTCTATTAAAAATTGTGAATACAAATGTATTATAAAAGTTAATAAGACACTTGTAAAGAATAAGCATTTTTAATATACTACAGAAGCAGTTTCTTTAACATACTTAAAAGCCTTTTTTCTGTAATTAGTCTAATGTTTAGTTATATTTACCCTGAAATATTTTTCTGCAATAAAGACAGAACTACATCTTTATAGAAAAGTACACATAAAAAACATACCATGATCGAAAGAATTACAATAGAGAAATATATCGAAAAATATAATGGACTTCCGATAATTGATGTCAGGTCTCCGGGAGAATATAAGAAAGGTCATATAATAAATGCAGTTAACATTCCCCTGTTTTCAAATGACGAACGTGCTATTATTGGCACGATCTATAAACAGGTATCTAAAGACGCGGCTATAGAAAAAGGATATGAGTTAGTAAATCCGAAGCTCGATCATTATATCGAGGCGTCATTAGATGCTGCTCCCGAAAAAACAATTATCGTTCATTGTTGGCGCGGCGGAATGCGTAGTGAATCGTTTGCTCAACATTTGCACAATAATGGTTTCGAAAAAGTTTATGTTTTAGAAGGAGGTTATAAAGCTTACAGGAGAGCCGTTCTTTCATTTTTTGAACAAAAATTTAAACTAATAATTTTAGGCGGATATACAGGTAGCGGTAAAACCGAAATTTTACACGAAATAGCTAAAACAGGCAAACAGGTTATCGATCTGGAAGGTTTAGCAAACCATAAAGGATCGGCTTTTGGTGGTATTGGCCAAAATGAACAGCCATCTGTAGAACATTTTCAAAACATGCTTTTTGAAGAAATGACCAGCAAAAATCTCAGTGATTATATCTGGCTTGAAGATGAAAGTTTAAATATTGGAAAAGCGAGAATTCCTGAAAGTTTATTCAAACAAATGCGCGAACAAAGAGTATTTTTTGTTGATATACCACGTTCTGAAAGAGCTTTTTTCCTGACTCAAACTTATGGCAAACAACATAAAGACAAACTGGAAGAATCAATATTAAAAATACATAAACGTTTAGGTCCGCTAAATACAAAAATTGCAATTGAGGCTCTTAACAATAACGACTTATTAAGCGTTGCAGAAATTTCATTAATATATTACGATAAAGCATACCTGAGAGGGGTAGAAAATAGAGATCCGAATAAAATATCTATAATAAAACTGAAAGATGTAGATCATTACCGAAATGCTAATACCATCTCGGACCGGGTAATCAAAATCATAAACAAAACGGATAAAGTGTTCGCTAATTAAATAGTGACAAAGAACCATTCTGACAAACAATAAAATGGACGAATTAATAAAGGAAATCCAGATGACTAAATATAGTCATGGAGCGGGGTGCGGATGTAAAATCTCACCCAAAGCACTAACAACAATATTAAAAAGTAATATAACACCGGTAAAAACAGATAAATTAATCGTTGGAAATGACACTCGCGATGATGCAGCAGTTTACGACATAGGCAACGGAAAAGGAATAATAAGTACAACCGATTTTTTCCTGCCAATTGTTGATGACCCTTTCAAATTTGGAAAAATTGCCGCTGCCAATGCTATCAGCGACATTTATGCAATGGGAGGAAAACCGATAATGGCTATTGCCATTTTAGGATGGCCGGTAAACAAACTTTCGAACGAAGTAGCAAATAGTGTATTAGAAGGAGGACGGGAAATTTGCAAAGAAGCAGGTATTCCTCTTGCAGGTGGGCACAGTATTGACAATCCGGAGCCTATATTTGGTTTGGCAGTAACGGGTATGGTAGATCTGGATAAGCTTAAACAAAACAATAAAGCAGAGGCCGGAAGCAGACTATTTTTAACAAAGCCTCTTGGTGTTGGCATACTTTCTACGGCTCAAAAAAGCGGTACTCTAAAAGCAGAACATGCTGATATCGCCCCGGAATCTATGATGAGATTAAATAATGTAGGAGACAAACTTTCTGAATTAGATGGTGTTACTGCAATGACGGATGTTACAGGATTTGGACTTCTTGGGCACCTCCTGGAAGTTTGCGAAGGAAGCAACTTAATGGCAATACTGGATTATGATAAAATCCCTGTATTTGAATCTGTTTACGAATATATCGATCAGGGAGATATTCCCGGGGGCACAAAACGAAATTGGGAAAGTTATTCTGATAAAGTAAGTATTCCAAACGATGCCAATATCCAAACAATTTTATGCGATGCCCAAACAAGCGGAGGTCTGTTGATTGCGGTAAAAGAAGAAATTGCAGATCAGGTACAGCTAATTTTAGAAGAAGAAGGCTTATATAGCCAATCTTTTGGTTTCCTTAAATCATACGAAGGCGGAAAGCATATTTTTGTTAAATAACTCTTAGATAAACTCAGTGACCGTTTCATAAATTATAACGGTTACCGGGTTTATCAAAGTATCTTACTATGCCAACCACCCTTCCCTGTCTAAACTTCTGTATTGAATAGCCTCGCTCAAATGGTGATTTTCAATATTCTCCGCACCCTCAAGGTCGGCAATTGTTCTTGACACTTTTAAAATTCTGTCGTAAGCCCTGGCAGACAAACCCAGCTTATCCATAGCATCTTTTATCAGTTTTTTACCTGACTCTGAAAGTTTGCAGTATTCAGCAATCTGATTTGGTCCCATCAGTGCATTTGAGTGTATCTTTTCGTGTTCTATAAATCTCCTTTCCTGTATTTCACGAGATTTTATCACTCTATCCCTTATGACTTCACTCGATTCTCCCTTCCTGTCTTCGGAAAGTTTATCGAAAGGTACGGGAGTAACTTCTATATGAATATCTATCCTGTCTAAAAGAGGTCCGGAAATTTTACTCAGATAGCGCTGCATTTCAAAAGGACTCGATACCAATGCCTTTTCGGGATCATTAAAATATCCACTTGGAGAAGGATTCATAGAAGCTACCAACATAAAGCTGGATGGATATGTAACTGTAAATTTAGCTCGGGAAATAGTTACTTCCCTATCTTCTAATGGTTGCCTCATCACCTCCAAAACACTTTTCTTAAACTCCGGCAACTCATCTAAAAACAAAACACCATTATGCGAAAGTGATATTTCTCCCGGCTGGGGGTACGACCCTCCCCCTACAAGAGCCACATCGGAAATGGTATGATGAGGAGATCTGAACGGTCTGACACTCATCAACCCACTTTCTTCCTGCAGTTTCCCGGACACTGAATGTATTTTTGTAGTTTCCAATGCCTCGTTCAGACTCATCGGCGGTAATATTGACGGAATACGCTTTGCGAGCATGGTTTTTCCCGATCCCGGAGGACCGACCATTATAACATTATGCCCGCCGGCTGCAGCAATTTCTAAACAGCGTTTTATATTTTCCTGCCCCTTAACCTCTGAAAAATCGTGCTCAGCCTTACTGAGGTTTTCAAAAAAGAACTGACGGGTATCAATATCTACCGGCTCCAAAATTTTATCACCTTCAAGGTGCTGAATTGCCTCTGAAATATTCTCAACACCATAAACCGATAAGTTATTTACTACACCTGCTTCCTTTGCATTCTGAATCGGAACAATCAAACCTTTAAACCCTTCCTCCCTGCCATTTATTGCAATAGGCAAACTGCCTTTTATGGGCAGAAGACTACCGTCTAAAGACAATTCTCCCATGATTAGATAATCTGACAAATCGGGAACTTTTATTTGTGAAGAAGCAGCTAATATCCCTATTGCAATGCCTAAATCGTAAGCTGAGCCCTCTTTTCGCAGATCTGCCGGAGCCATATTGATGGTAATCTTTTTGCGGGGCATTTTATAGGAATTATTCTTCAAAGCTGCACTAATGCGATAACTGCTTTCTTTTATGGCACTATCGGGCAGTCCTACTAAATGATAACCGGCACCTTTTACTACATTTACCTCAATTGTAATTGTAGTTGCAGACACTCCAAAGACAGCGCCTCCATATACTTTTTCTAACATAAATTTGGTATTTGTTGCAAGTAATACCAATATTTACGCAAACTGACCGATATAAGTTGTTATAATTCAACTTATTTATCAATCACTTTGAATATAAATTGGTATAATTACACCTGGCAAATTAACAGGTGTCATATATTTAATAACTATAAATTATCTAGTCCTAAATCATCAATAAGTTCAATGTTATTATAGAGTTGACCGGTAATGGTAATATCTTCCGACTTAAAAAATCTTATCCCCGCTAAAAAAAATGGAAAAAACTCTTTGCTGTCTATAAAAAGTATGCCAAACTTATTAGCATTCCATAACACAACCCCTTTCTTAATCTTATTATCAACAACATCCTTTACATTCAATATATCCAACTCGAATATATCCCTGCCATTCCTGTCTTTATACCCAATACCTTCATCTATTTCATCATAACGTGGCATGCCTCGCATCCACCATAAAAACTTTCGCGATTTATAGCGAAGGCCATTCTTTGTCTTCTCGAGAATACCGACAATTTGCCGCGACATTCTCAATCGATAAAGGGTTCTTTTCATTGTTACACGTAGTTAAAATTGTAATTTAATTGTAGGTAAATATCTATACATCAAGTTAATACATATTTATTTAATCTCCTAACTAATAAGCTTATAAGTATCAACAATAGCCAGGTTCTTTTTGTAAATTTGTCAACGATTAATTTTACATTTGGAAATGGTTGAAAGAAAAATAAAGCAATTATGCCTGAAAAACCCCGATTTTGTTAAGGAACAACTTTTGCGATGGGGACAACAACTTAATGCTTTCGTTCTTCTGGATTCAAGCCGTTACAGAGAGAAATTTTCAAATTTTGATTTTGCCTGTGCTGCTATTCCAGTATCGGAAATTATGCTGCAAAGTGAAAATAAAGCTTTCGAAAAGCTTAAAGACTACCAAAGAAATATCAACGACTGGATATTTGGCTACCTCACCTACGATTTAAAAAATGATATTGAAGAACTGAGCTCCTCAAATTTTGACGGGCTTAACTTTCCTGCTCTTCATTTTTTTCAGCCTGAAGTTATTTTCTTTTTAAAGGGTAATAAATTAGAAGTTTCCTATCCAAAAACCTCTGACGAAAGAAAAATTGATAAAATTCTTGAAAATGTATTAAACACTGAAGTAAATTCAGATATAGAAGAATCGAAACTTCACATACAAAACAGAACTCCAAAAAAAGTTTACATCGATAATGTTCAAAAACTGAGAGCTCATATTAAAAGAGGAGATATCTACGAAGCAAACTATTGCCATGAATTTTACTCGGATGAAGCACTTATAGATCCTGTGAAGAAATACATTATGCTCAATAAAATTTCTACTCCCCCTTTTGCTACTTTCTACAAATTAAACAACAACTATTTAATTTCGGCTTCACCTGAGCGTTTTGTACAAAAAACAGGATCAAAAATTATATCACAGCCAATAAAGGGAACTGCCAAAAGAGGTAAATCTATGGATGAAGATATACGAATCATTGCCGAGTTGGAAAAGGATGAAAAAGAAAGAGCCGAGAATATTATGATTGTTGATTTGGTGAGAAATGACCTGTCGAAAACCGCAAAAGAAGGATCTGTAACCGTTAATGAGCTGTGTAAAGTTTATTCGTTCCAACAGGTTCATCAAATGATTTCGACGGTTAGCTCTACAGTCGATAATAATATTTCGCCTGTTGATATAATTGAAAATGCCTTCCCAATGGGATCTATGACGGGTGCTCCGAAAATAAGTGCGATGGAACTTATTGAGAAATATGAAAAAACCAAAAGAGGCCTTTATTCAGGAGCAGTCGGATACTTTAGTCCCGAAGGTGATTTTGATTTTAATGTTATAATAAGATCTATTTTGTATAATGCCGAAAAAAAGTATCTTTCGTTTACGGTAGGTGGAGCAATAACCTACAAATCTGATCCTGAAAAAGAGTTTGAAGAAACTATGGTTAAGGCGGATGCAATGTTTAGAATCTTAAAACATGATTAAGAAATTAGAAAAACATATAAGCGATAGTTTTGCTTTTATTAAAAACAAAAAGATCCTGATCGGCTTAAGCGGAGGCCTAGACAGTATAGTATTGGCATATCTTTTAAATGAATTGGGTTTTGAGATATTACTTGCTCATGTAAATTTCAAACTACGTGGAAAAGATTCTGATGAAGATGAAAACTTTGTAGTACAATGGGCTCAAAATTTTGAAATTCCGCTTTTTAAAACATCATTTGATACAAGAAAAGTTGCCTCCAAAAGAAAAATCTCTATCGAAATGGCTGCCAGAGACCTGAGGTATGACTGGTTTAAAGAACTAAGCAAACAAAACAACTTCGACTATATTGCAGTAGCACACCATCTAAACGACAATATTGAAACCATACTGATGAACCTCAGCAGGGGTACGGGAATTACGGGTATCTCAGGAATGAAAGATATTTCGGGAAATATTATAAGACCACTTTTACCGTTTTCGAGAAATGAAATTGAGCAATATGCCAATGAAAATAATTTACAGTGGAGAGAAGATCTTTCTAATTTAGATACAATATATAAGCGAAATAAAATCAGACATGAACTGATTCCTCTTTTCGAAGAACTAAATCCATCGTTCGTCGATTCATTTTCTAAAAACATAGATAATTTCAGACAAACGGAAAAAATTCAAAATGAATATCTCAACAATTTAAATTGCGATTTTTGGTCTGAGAGGGATGATATTGTTGAAATTTCAATACCCAAACTGAAGAAACACATAGCCTATAAAACAATATTGAGGGAAAAACTGCTTCCGTTTAACTTTAGAAATATTGACGATATATTACACAGCTTTTCTTCAATTTCGGGAAAAATGTTCTTCTCGGAAACTCACCGTATTATAAAAGACAGGGATACTCTCATATTAAGACGTATTGAGAATGTAGAACCTGAAGAATTCATTATTGAAGAAAATATATCTTCAATCAATATCCCTATCCGGCTAAACTTTAAAACATCTGAAATATTTTCGAAAAACCACGATAAACAAATAGCTCAATTAGATAAAAGCAAACTTAAATTCCCCCTTAAAATAAGAAAGTGGAAAACCGGTGATTTTTTCTACCCGCAGGGATTGAAAGGAAAGAAAAAGATAAGCAAATTCTATAAAGATGAAAAATACTCACTTTTGGATAAAGAAGAACAATGGTTATTAGTATCGGGCGAAGATATTGTTTGGGTAATAGGAAAGCGTATCGACGAAAGATATAAGGTGGATTCTAATACAAAAGAAGTTTTACATATTCTATCAAATTAATTTATACGTATAAAAAAAACCGTCATAACAACTATGACGGTTTCTTTATATTATATATAATCTATTTAGATTATTTTGCTTCTTCTACTTTAAGAAGTTCTTTTTCAATTACCTGAACTAAAGATTCTTTTGGAAGAGCACCAGGTTGCATCATTGGCTGTCCTTCTTTAGGAATAAATAAAATTGAAGGAATAGAACGAATACCAAATACGGCTGCTAACTCCTGCTCAACTTCAGTATCAACTTTATAGATATTGATTTTTCCTGCATACTCATCAGAAAGCTCTTCTAAGATTGGAGCTACCATTTTACATGGTCCACACCAGTCAGCGTAAAAATCAACGATTGCTGGAAGTTCACCTTGAAAATCCCATTCTTGCTTAGTTGTGTAATCGAAGATATCTTTCTTGAAACCTTCTGTAGTTAACTTAATTGTAGGCATAATAATTATTTATGTTAATATCTTATTTCCTTATTTTTGATGGTGCAAATGTACAACACCTTTCACCTCCTAAAGTATCTTTTGTTACAAAAGTTATTGCTTTCTGATAAACTGCTAATTATTACAGACGAACTACCGCAATTAACTTAACTTCAAAGACTTAGACTAATATAACTTATCTAATTGTAAGCCTCCTAAATTTCCTGACGACATAAAAAGGGCCACATCTGTATTTTGAAGGTTGGCATTCACATATTCTTTCAACTCATCAGGCTTATCGAAGAAAATCAAATCATTTTTGGCAAATGCCTTTTTTATTTGTTCCTCTCCAATTGGAGCCATCCTCTTATTTTTCACAATCTCACTGTCGACATAAACAATCGGGTTAGAAACCGAATCCAGGCTGCCTTCATATTGAACCAAAAATTCCGGATTAAGACTACTGTAAGTATGAAGCTCCAATACTACCAGTTTATTTTTATCGGCAAATCTTTCGCTTACAGCCGATACACTTGCTTCCACTTTAGATGGAGAATGGGCAAAATCTTTATACACGATATGTTCGTCGTCCTTATAAACCTCTTCCAAACGGCGTGAAGCTCCTCTAAAACTTGAGATAGCATTGTAAAAATCAGAGTAACTAACTCCCATTTGACTGCAAAGTTCTTTAGCTCCCTCTAAATTCTGAAGGTTATGCTTACCAAAAATTTCAAGCTTAAACTCTCCTTCGTCCGTATTAATAAAATAACCGCCTTCTTTTATTTCATATTTTGGAGTAGAATATGGAATGAAATTTATATTAGCCTCAGACTTATTAACAAGTGAAACTATATTTTCGTCTTCCTCATTGTATATTAGTACTCCACCATCTTCAATTTTATCGATAAAGATCTTAAACTGCTCCACATAGTTTTCAAATGTTGGAAACACATTGATATGATCCCATGCTATTCCGGTAAGCAATGCAACGTTAGGCTTATACAAATGAAACTTAGGCCTTAAATCTAAGGCTGATGACAAATATTCATCTCCTTCTAAAACAATATACTTATTATCATCGCTAAGCTTAACCATAGTTTCATAACCTTCGAGCTGGGCTCCAACCATATAATCAACATCAAGCTTCAGTTCATTGGCCACGTGTAACACCATAGAAGTAATGGTAGTCTTACCATGTGAACCTCCAATAACAACACGGGTTTTATTTATTGATTGATTATATAGAAACTCAGGGTATGAGTAAATCTTTAAATTAAGTTCCTTTGCCTTTAATAATTCAGGGTTATCGGCATGAGCATGCATACCCAAAACAATGGCATCGATTTCCGGGCTTATTCTGTCGGCATTCCATCCTAATTCGTCAGGCAGAAGATTATATTTTTCCAACCTGCTTTTCGAAGGCTCAAAAATTATATCGTCAGACCCCGTAACATTATTTCCTTCTTTACTGAGAGCAATAGCCAAATTGTGCATGGCGCTTCCGCCAATTGATATAAAGTGTATCCTCATAATATCCTAAATAAAAAAGCTCCAGATAAAGGAGCTGTATATAATAATAAACTAGTAGTCAAATATAGGCTTTTTCAACTTCTTATCACCTAATTCTGTTTGGAATCTTGGATAATTAGGGCGCATATGCTCTAATGGTCTAACTCTGTTAAAGGTCGGCGATTGTTCAATACCATGCATCACTTTATCCATTATCGACTCAACACTTTCATTTTTATAATCTATTTCCAAAGGATCTTTAAAAGTCATGGAAAGGTCTACACCTTTTACCCTTATATTCAATCCTTTTTTATCGTATGCTCTTCTAAAACCATCAATAACTATAGGTACAACTGTTGGCTTATAGTTTTTTATAATATGAGCTGTTCCTTTCCTGCCGGGATTAAAAGCACGCGTAGTTCCTTGCGGAAAAGTAATTACCCAGCCATCATCTAAAGCCACACCTACACTATCGGTATCCTGTGCTTTTACTTTTCTTTGAATTGACTGACCTGCTTCACGCCAGGTTCTCTGTACCAAAATAGCTCCGGCATAAGCAAAAATCTTTGGCAGCAGACCGGCTGTCATGGTCTCTTTTGCAGCCACAAAATACAAGTTCAACTTTGGCCTGAAAAATGACAATGGATTAGTGATATTATGAATATAACCATTATTGGATGCCGCAAAAACATGAAACATCGCAGCTACATCCGCAAAATAAGTTTGATGATTTGAAACAAAAAGAACATTACGCTCAGGTAAGTTTTGTAGAATTTTGCCATTCTTAATCTTCAATTTATTAAATGAATTGTACCTGCGGTACGAAATTATTCCAAAAACTAATATTATTATTCGCTTTAATATCAGTAATTGTCCGAATGGATTTTTCTTAAATAATCCCATAATATGGTTTTATATTCTACACTGTAGAAGCTAAAAAATAACTTCACTCCAAGTTATATAACTATAACTACTTGGATAAATTCAACAAAAAAAGATTTACAAAGTTACAGAAAAATATATCGTTTTTTAAAAAAGCTCTTTTTTTATAACAGCAAATCATATAACAGCATCACGAAACTCACTAAGTATCATCGCAGTAGCTCCCCAAACAACTCTATCGCCCAACCTAAATGCCGGAACTTTCAGATTCTGAACATAATTACTACTAACTATTTCTTCACATATACATGTATCATCCAAAAATTCTGTCATATTTACTTCTATTATCTCTTCCACCTCATAACTGTCCTTAACAAAGCTGGGCTTTTCTTTTAATATCCCCAAAAAAGGTGTTACCAGAAATTTACTGGGCGAAACCCATACTTTGCTAAGTGGGGTTACAACCTCTATTTCTCCCGAATCAACACCAATTTCCTCATAAGTTTCTCTCAATGCAGCTTCCAATTCATTTTCATCCTCCTCAAGCTTTCCTCCGGGTAGACTTATTTGTGCAGAATGAGCTCCATTGTATTCTTTTCTTTGAATAAGTACAAATTTACTATTATCTTCTCCATCAGGATACACTAACAGAAGAACAGACGCTAAAGTAGGTTTGGTTTCATAAACCTCTTCCCACGATATTTTTGGTCTAATTGAAGGCACCATTTTAAATTGTGACTCCTGACCCGGAAGCTTATCTGAATCTATTTTCTTTACACGATCATATAGTGTATCAAAATCCATATTTAAAATCTTTAAAACCAAGTATAGACAAAACTAATGATATTGCATTTAAATTTTACAATTAAAATAATACTTTTGAAATCAATAATAATTTAACAAAAAATACTTAAAAATGAGAATAGTATGGGCTTTAATTTTCTTCGCTTCTGTATTAACTTCATGTAATACTGAAACAAAGAAAAAAAATAAAAGTGTACCAAAGAAAGTAAAAATCGTAAAAAAGAAAACTGTTCTTACAAATGAAAATGCTGTTGATTTTTTGACAAAATACGGCAAAGAACACCCGGAAACAATTATTGAGATTAGCACAAATTACGGCGATATGCAGGTTAAACTCTATGAGGATACACCTCTGCACAGAGCTAATTTTTTATACCTGATCAACGAGAAATACTATAACGGAACATTTTTCCACAGAGTGGTAAAAGGTTTCATGATTCAGGCCGGGAACACAGACAACTGGGGAACAAGCGGCAAAAGAGCTAAAATTGGCACCTACAAGCTGCCGGCAGAAATAAAAGCAAATCGTTTTCATAAAAAAGGAGCATTAGCTGCTTCGAGAAGCTATGTTGATAATCCTGACAAACTTACTTTCCCCTTTGAGTTTTATATTGTTCAGGGACATACTTTCGATAAACAAACTATGGATATGGTTGAAGAACAATACAAGAAAAAAATAAGTACTGAACAACGAAAAGAATATTATAGAATTGGAGGCACACCACACCTCGACGGTGAACATACCGTATTTGGAGAAGTAATTGAAGGTTTCGATACTATCGACAAAATAGCATCGGTTCAAACTGACAAGGGAGAGTGGCCCGAAATTAATGTTGTAATACAGATGAGAATCATTAAATAAAAAGATTTACATTTATACTTCTTAATAATTATAAATTACTGTTTTATGAAATATCCTAAAATAAAACTACTATGTTTTGCCTTTTTAATGGTAAATATATCATTTGGTCAAACTCTTTCTGAACAATACGATAAAGTAAGTAAGTCAGTGGTTCAGGTTATTGTAAAGTCTGAAACAAACAAAGGTATAGGTGATCCTTATGAGAAAATCGTTTCAGGAGGATTGGGCACAGGAGTATTAGTGAGTAAAACAGGAGAAATAATTACTGCGGCTCATGTAGTTTCAAATGCAAGTGAAATAGAAATTATATATAAAGACGGTACAACATCAGCAGCCTCGATAGAAAAAATTTCTAATACAGGAGATGTAGCTCTGCTAATAGCTGATAAAGTTTCTCAAAATTCAACTATTGCTAAATTCGGTAATTCTGATGAGGTTAAAATTGGTGACAACATATATATTATAGGGTTTCCTATGGGACTGGAATACTCATTATCGAGTGGAATAATCAGTGGCATACATCATGATAAACTAAAAATAGAAGAAGGTGTAAGTATGGAGTTTTTTCAAACTGATGCGGCTATAAATACCGGGAACTCAGGAGGTCCTATGTTTAATCAAAAAGGCGAAGTAATTGGAATAATAAGTTCTATACTGTCACGATCGGGAGGCTTTGAAGGAATTGGGTTTGCATCTACTTCAAATCTGACAAATAATCTACTTTACAAACAGGAAAGATTCTGGTTTGGTGTTGATGGAGACTTCATACAAGGAACTTTGGCAGAAGTTTTAAATATCCCGCAGGATGCAGCGCTGATGATTTCATCCGTAACGCCTAATTCTCCAGCCTACTTTTTAGGATTGAGAGGAGGCTACTTAAATACAAAAATCGGTGAAAAAGATTTTTTATTGGGTGGTGATATCATCCTGTCGATAGAAGATATTTCTCTTGATACTCCCGAACATGTTTCAAATATTTGGAAAATATTAGGAGAGAAAAAACAATTCGATGAGGTTAGGTTCAAAATTTTGAGATCAGGACACATCAAAGAATATGTTTGGAAAGTAAAATAAAACCGTAGAAACAAAATTAATATAACTAATCCTTAATAAATAATGTCTGAAAAATATTCTTTTATTAAAGCTGTTTCCCTGCTATTAAAGGCCATTTGGTACATACAATGGCTATTTATCGGAATTCTTATTGTTTTTGCAATTACCATTTTTTCTAATCCGTCGTTTGTTGATTTAGACAAACTAACCGGATTTAATGTGGAATATAAAAAAATCGAACTTCCGGGATCTGTCATTGCTCCGGAAATCGAAAAACGCGATGTTTACATATCAAATGGTGAGGGCAGGCTCCATATAGCAGGTTTTAAAAGCAACTATGTATTATACAGATTAGCGGGAGTATTTCTTCAGTTATTCATTTTTATGTTGATAATTCACTATCTGCGTGAATTATTTAAAAACATGGGAAATAACAATTTTTTCATTATACAAAACGGAGAATTTATTAAAAAAATATCATATCTGGTTATTGCTATTGATGTAGTTCCAAATTTATTATACTACTTTATAAATTTACATATTAAAAACACCCTTAATCTTGAAGGAATTATTTTCAAAAGTAAGTTTAACTTCGATTTTCACACAATATTACTCGGTTTGTTAATACTTGCTATATCGCAGGTGTTTTTCGAAGGAAACAAGCTAAGAGAAGAAAATGAATTAACGATCTAAAATTATGCCAATAGTAACAAACCTTGATGTAATGCTTGCCAAGCGCAAGATGTCATTAACCGAACTTTCGGAACGAATAGGCATAACTATGGCCAACCTTTCTATACTAAAAAAAGGAAAAGCCAAGGCTATCCGTTTTTCTACTCTTGTAGCAATCTGTGATACTCTGGACTGTCAACCCGGTGATATTCTTGAATATATTCCGGATGATACAAATTAGCATTGTATAATCTTACGTCTGTCTTTTATCGTTTTTCGATAATTTTTATTTGTTTATTAATATTAAGTTGATATATTTGAAACAATATGCAATTTATTTAATCTATTCCTACAAAATGAAAC
Source organism: Bacteroidota bacterium (assembly GCA_039714315.1). NCBI lineage: Bacteria > Pseudomonadati > Bacteroidota > Bacteroidota bacterium. Next base: position 16,377 of record JBDLJM010000050.1, read on the forward strand.
TAACAAAAAATAAGTTTGCCCTGCTACTGATGTTGCTGGCAACTTCGGTTTTGAACGCTAAAGATTCTAATCCCGAAGAAGAGAAAAACTCTCATCAAAAAATAAATTCAGAAATCGACGTACATAATTCTTATATTAAGGTTACTGATTCGCTATACGTCGTCAACTCCAATTTTGAAGATAAATCTCTGAAGTTTTCATTAAACGAAAACCTGAAGTTAAAGGTACTTAACAAAGGATTAAAACTTAAATCGCTTGGGAAAACTTCGGAAGAAGACTCTTATATTAACTATGAAATAAATGCAAAAAAGTTATCCGATAAAAAAACACTTATTGTTTTAGAATACGAAGGTGTTATTAATGACGAAATTAAAAGCGGCGCAGCAGAGTATGCCCGCGGATTTAGCGAAACTCAGGGAATGATCTCAAAAAAAGGGATTTACATGGGAGGATCTACCTACTGGACACCTTCATTTGGAGAAAACACCTTAAGTTCTTTCGAATTAACTGTAAAAATAGATTCGTCGTACAATATTGTTTCACAGGGACAAAGAACAATAAACAAAGTAGAAGGTGACAAAAGAACTGTAAAATACTCTTCTCCCGAGCCAATGGACGAAGTTTACCTTATTGGTGCACAGTGGAAAGAATATTCAATGCCTGCCGGTAAAGTTGAAGTTCAGGCATTTTTAAGAACTCCCGATGATAAACTAGCATACAAATATTTAGGTGTTACAAGCGGATACCTAAAAATGTATGAAACTTTAATTGGTGAATACCCATATACAAAATTTGCCTTAGTAGAAAACTTCTGGGAAACGGGTTACGGAATGCCTTCTTTTACCCTTTTAGGAGAAAAAGTTATCCGTTTCCCTTGGATTCTGTTTTCATCATATCCTCATGAATTATTGCACAACTATTGGGGGAACAGTGTATTTGTTGACTACTCTGAAGGAAACTGGTGCGAAGGAATTACAGCATATATGGCAGATCACCTGATGGCAGAACAAAAAGGCGGTGGAGCAGTTTACAGAAGAAATACCCTTCAAAAATTTACAGATTATGTAAATGAGGAAAACGACTTTCCGGTAAAAGAGTTCCTAAACAGAAATAACTCGGCTCAGGAAGCTGTTGGTTACGGAAAATCATTAATGGCAAACAATATGCTACGCCTCTATCTGGGAGATAATGTATTTGTAAAATCATATCAGCATTTCTACGAAAACAATAAATTCAGAAAAGCATCTTTTACTGATATTAAAAATAGTTTTGAAACTGTTTCAGGTAAAGACCTGGACGCATTCTTCGATCAGTGGATAAACCGTACAGGAGCTCCTACTCTTAAAATTTCTGATATTAATGTAAAATCTGATAATGGAAGTTATAATCTTAAATTCAAACTTAATCAAGTTCAAAAAGAAGAAGCATTCGATATTAAAGTACCGGTAGCTATTTATCTTGAAGGAGCAAATGAGGTAATATGGAAAACAGCCTCAATGGACAAAAAGGAGCATATTTACGAATTTGCTTTAGATAAAAAACCTTTAAAAATTGAAGTTGATCCTCAGTTTAACTTAATGAGAAGACTTAACAGAAAAGAAGTTCCTTCTTCTTTGTCGCAGGTATTTGGAAATACACAATCTACTTTGATTTTACCTGGTAAAAGTGCAAACCTTGAAGCTTACAAAGCTATGGCTGAAACATGGAAAAAGACTCAAGAATCTCAAGGAAAAAATGCAACAATAGTATTAGATAGCGACCTTGAAAAGCTTCCTGCCGATCAGGCTGTTTGGGTATTAGGATTCGAAAACAAATTCAACACTAAGGAATTACAAACTAATTATGCCGATTATCTGGGAACAGAGAAAATTGAACAGATTAAATCATTGAGTACGAACGGATCATTGGTTTACTCTACTCCAAACACGGCTAACATTAATTATAGCGTTGGTTTTGTAGGTGCCAATTCTGACGAAGCTGTTGCTGCATTAACAAGAAAGCTTTTACACTATGGTAAGTATGGATATTTAGGATTTGAAGGAGACGAAGCAAATAATGTTCTCAAAGGTTCTCTACCGGCTTTAGATTCTCCTCTTAATGTAAAAATATCTGATGGAGAAACTCAGGCAAAATTAAACCCTAGAAAAGCACTTTACGAAAGTCAACAAAAAGGAGGAAGACCAAGAAATTAAAATTTTAGTTGTAGTTTTTTTAGGGCGAGTAGTTCTCATGCTTTTACTTACTCGCCTTAAATAAAAGCAACTCCCTGTTTTCTAAAGACAGGTAATAACTAAAAACATAAAATTATATACATATGAAATCCCCATCTCGGCTAAGCCGAGACCAAGTGTGATGAATATAAATGGGGATAACATACCTGTCACGCTTTAGAATGATGTCCTTAACATAAAACAATATACATATGAAAAATAGAATATTAATATTAGGCTTATCTACTATAATACTATCTTCCTGTAACGAAGAACCTAAGCAAAAACAAGCTGATGAGGCTAAACCGGAAATAGCCGAAAATATAACACCTGAAAAAGCTAGAGAAGAAAATGATGAACTTACCATAACTAAAGTTCCAAATGTAACAAATGGTGCTGAAGCATATTTTTCACCGGATGGTAAATCACTTATATACAACGGTAAAGAAGAAGGAGATGAAAGCCACATGGTTTATACGATAAATATTGATGGTAGCAACCGAAAAAGAATTAACGACAAAGGTGAAGACGCTTGTTCTTATTATGCACCGGATGGAAAATCGCTTATCTGGACATCAACAAGAGCAAACCCCGACATGCATAAAGGAAACTATTCAGACCCTAAAGATTATCCGCAAGGTGCCGAGATTTTTACATCTGATTTAGATGGAGAAAATGTAAAAAGGCTTACAAACAACAAATATTACGATGCGGAGGTAGCATATAGCCCTGATGGCAAAAAGATTCTCTTTGGTCGCCAAATTGACGGAAAAATGGATCTATGGACTATGGATATAGACGGAAGCAATCAAACTCAAATCACATTTACCGAAGACTGGCAGGAAGGCGGAGCTTTTATTATGCCTGATAATAAAAGCATTATTTACAGAGCATGGAAAAAAAGCGAAGAAGAAAACAAAAGTAAGGATATGCAAATATTCACTATCGGAGTTGACGGTAGTAACATGAAGCAAATTACAACAGAAGCAGGAACTCACTGGGCTCCTTTCCC
>JBDLJM010000051.1 GCA_039714315.1 Bacteroidota bacterium
CTCACAAGCTCTTCAACAAACATAGTATGACGATAAACATCAAACCAGAATAAACAACCTTTTTTTAGAGCTTTAGTTTTTGCAAAATTTTTAGTGAATTTACCGAAAACTTTCACTACTACTTTCCTGCGCATGTAGGGTGTTAGTTGTTGAATTTCTTCTTTCGTTAATTTATCGGTTCTAAGAAGTTTTACTAAGTTTACTAACGACTGCACAGATTTGTTTAAAAACTCTTCATTAGTTTTTAAACCTATATTTCTAATAGGGTTGTCGATATGTATAATTTTAGCTCCTGAATTGTTTAATTGTTTAGCATATAAGATATTTTCATATTCACAATTAGGGAAGCTTTCATCAAATTGATTAACTGTATATGTTAGTGTGTTTATGCAAAAATTGTTGCTTTGGAATCCTTTATATCCTAATTCATGTCTTTCTTGAGCGTTTTTAGATTCCCTCTTTGTACCAAAATTCCAATGAAGCATCAATTTATCTTTATTAGGGGGGATTTCCGAATAAATGCTTCCCCCACAAATTACATCTGCTCCGCCTTTTTGAATTTCTTTGATGTAGTTTACCAGAAAATTATCTTCAACAAACGAATCCGAATCAATAAACAATAACCAGTTATACTGAGCCTTTTCGGCAAGCATATTTCGGGTTTTTGACCTGCCCAAATTCTTCTCATTTCTGTACACCTGGACAAAATCGTATTGATTCATCGAAAAATTAAATTCATCGTGTTCTGAATTGGAAAAATCATCGATGGCTATTATTTCGTATGGCACATTTACACTGTTCCCCTGCTTTACAAGTGAATTAATTAGTGTGGTGGCGTCCCATTTGTATATTGGTATTAGTATTGAGATCATTGGTTACTGGTTTCTGGTTACTACTGGTTACTGGTTTAGCTAGTAACAATTAATAAGCCTCCGGCAGCTATGTTTGCCAATTGCTTTCTACGTATTGAATAAATTTATTTATCTTTTTACCTAAATGGTTATATTCTTCTAATAGCTGATTTAGTTTATTACTCTCAAAATGTATTTCGTTTATTGTTTCTAATTGTTCTATGCTCTCATCGCAGGAAGCTTGTGCATAAATAAGAAATCGAATAAATTCAGCTTTATATCTTCTTCTGCCATATCCTTCAACAATAGTGTCTTTAATACTTTTTGATGAACGACGAACTTGGCTGCCTTGTTCGTATAATTCATATTTTGGCAAGGTAAGTGACATTTTGTGAACTTCGATAGACAAACGATGTGCCATTTTATATATCTCTAAGTCCCTGTAACTATTCATAGTAACTTGTCTGATTTATATTTATAAAATGTTCGTTTATTTAGACAATCAACTAGTAACTAGTAACCAGCAACTAGTAACCAGCAACTAGTAACCAGCAACTAGCTATTAAAGCCCCCCTTCTTCCAAAACAAAAACTTTTCCTTCATCGCATTTAAGCATAGTTGCAGGATATTTTAGTATCAGAGAATAATCGTGAGTAGCCATTAAAATAGCTCTTCCGTTTTTCGAAATCTGAACCAAAAGATCCATAATTTCCTCTGAAGTTTTTGGATCGAGATTTCCCGTCGGCTCATCTGCAATAATCAGCTCAGGGTCATTTAGCAAAGCTCTCGCAATGGCAATACGCTGTTGTTCTCCTCCCGACAGTTGGAAAGGCATTTTGTGCCCTTTGGTTTTCATTCCAACTTTCGAAAGAACTTCTTTAATTCTGGCTTGCATCGATGCTTTATCTTTCCATCCCGTAGCCTTAAGTACAAACATCAAATTTCCTTCAACACTCCTGTCAGTCAATAGTTGAAAATCCTGGAAAATAACACCAATCTTTCTTCTTAAGTAAGGAATGTCTTTTTCTTTGATGCTTTTAAGGTTGTAGCCTACAACCTCCGCTTCGCCTTCTTTTAAATCTAAATCGGCATACAGAGTTTTTAAAAGAGATGATTTTCCGGATCCGGTTTTACCAACCAGATATACAAACTCACCTTTCTCTACGTTTAAGGACACATCAGAAAGAACTAAAGCTCCTCCCTGAAAAATATTTGAATTATCAATCTTGATTATATGTTCAGACATTTTTGGATTTTATTTTCGGTATAGACAAACTTAAGTAAAAATGTTTATGCGTTTATGTGTTTATTGGTTTATTTGTTTATTCGTGAGATCCTGATAACGTGGCATCGTGAAATCGTGATTCTGTGTCACGTTATCACGATGTCACGTTATCACGAACTCCTATTTTGCAATCCCTTCCAAATCCAGTAAAAAAGCATACTCTAAGGCAACCTCTTTTAAAGCTTCAAACCTCCCCGAAGCACCTCCGTGTCCGGTTTCCATGTTTGTATACATTAAAAGCCTGTTTGAGTCGGTTTTTAGCTCTCTTAATTTAGCCAGCCATTTAGCCGGCTCCCAATACTGTACCTGAGAATCGTGAAGCCCGGTTGTAATAAGCATATTGGGATAATCCTTAGCCACTACATTGTCGTATGGAGAGTACGATTTCATATACTCGTAATATTCTTTTTCATTTGGATTACCCCATTCGTCGTATTCACCTGTTGTTAGCGGTATACTATCATCGAGCATCGTAGTTACAACATCAACAAAGGGAACAGCCGAAATTACACCGTTGAAAATTTCCGGTTTCATATTTATTACGGCTCCTGTTAACAGTCCGCCGGCAGAACCTCCCATTGCGTAAAGATGTTCAGCCGATGTATAATTTTCCTGAATTAAGAATTCACCAACGTTTATAAAGTCGGTGAAAGTATTCTTCTTTTTCAGCATTTTTCCGTCTTCGTACCATTTACGACCCAGGTATTGTCCGCCTCTGATATGTGCTATGGCATAGGTAAAGCCCCTGTCGAGTAAACTTAATCTTATAGAACTGAAATAAGGGTCGATAGTATGTCCGTACGAACCGTAAGCATAGAGTAGGAGCGGGCTTTTACCGTCTTTCTTCATGCCTTTTCGGTAAACCATAGTAACAGGAACCTTCGTGCCGTCATCAGCCTTTGCCCAAACACGCTCAGAAGCATAGTTGTTTTTATCGAAATCACCCAAAACTTCCTGTTCTTTCATCACTTTCTGCTCTTTGGTTTTCATGTTGAAATCTATAACAGACGATGGCGTGGTAAGCGAATTGTAACCGTAACGTAATACTTCAGAGTCAAAATCAGGGTTAGAACCCGTTCCTGCCGAATAAGCCTCCTCTTCGAATGGAAGGTAATAATCTGTTTCTCCGTCCCAGGTTTTAATTCTTATTTTGTTAAGGCCATTCTCTCTTTCTTCCAGTACAAAATAGTTTTTGAATATCTCCAGCCCCTCCAGCATTACATCCTCACGGTGTGGAATAAACTCCTGCCAGTGTTCTTTTTCGGTTTTATCTTCCGATGTTTTCATTAGGCGGAAGTTTTTCGCATCGAGGTTTGTGTGTATGTAGAACTGACCGTCAAAATGGCCAAAACTGTATTCTAAATCTCTTTCACGCCCGTGGAAAAGTCTGAATTCACCGTTTGGATTATCGGCTTCCAGTATTCTATATTCACTTGAAACAGTATGCGACGAACCAATTACAAGGAATTTTTTTGACTTAGTTTTGTAAACGAAGGTGTTAAAAGTATCATCGTCTTCGTGATATATTTCTATATCTTCCGAAGAATCCGTGCCCAAAATATGTTTGTAAATTTTATGAGAACGCAAAGTTTGCGGGTCTTTTCGGGTATAAAAAACTGTTTTATTATCGTTTGCCCATGTACAGCCCCCTGTTGTGTTTTCTATAACATCGTTGAGAATTTCGCCGGTTTCAAGGTTTTTGAACCGTAAAGTATAAATCCTTCTGCTAACTGTATCAACGCCATAAGCAGCAAGTTGATTGTTGGTGCTGATAGAAATTCCGCCAAGATTGTAATACGAAAAACCTTCAGCCATTTCATTGACATTAAACATAATATCGTCGGCAGCTTCAAGGTTTTCTTTGCGACGCTTATAGATAGGGTATTCCTTCCCTTTTTTGAATTCCGTCAGGTAAAAATATCCGTCTTTTTTATAAGGAACAGATTCGTCATCCTCCTTAATTCTGGCTTTCATTTCCTCAAAAAGATCCTCCTGAAACTTATCTGTATGCTTCATTTCCGATTTCAAATAATCGTTTTCCGCATTCAGGTAGTCAACCACATCCTGATTTTCCCTGTCGTTCAGCCAATAATAATTATCAATCCGTACATCCCCGAATTTCTCCAGTTCCTTATATATTTTTTTAGCCTTTGGCACCATCTTGTCAAAATTAAAATTCGTGCAAAAGTAACTGAAATTAATTTAATGGTGATGTTTTTTTGGCCGCCTTAACCCGTCATCCGCTATAGTTATATCCGGCAATGAATTTCTACTATTTTATTTTTGGAGCTTCCTTCGGTCGCTCAAAAAATAAAAGTATCAATTTCATTGCCAAATATAAGCTGCCGCTTCTACCGGTGGCGGAGTTTTTAGTTTATATCACTATTCTACTACTGCCGGAGCCCCTGCTTTTTTGAGCTTTTCTTCTATTCTTACAAAATACTGAGAAACTATCTTGTTCAGCTCCTCATTTACGGCATCTAATTCTTCATTAGCAATTTCCAAACTTCTGATATGAGTTGGAGTTGGTCCGTAGGTTGACATCATTGTACCTCTCCCTGCATTATAAATTCTTTTCATAATTGGTGAGCTCTCACTTGTTTCAGTCATCATATCACGCTTCGATTTTGATCCGTTCATTTTTGCTTCGAGTTTCAATAAGCGCATATGTACCTTATAAATATCTTCGCTTAGATCTTCAGTTTTTGTAGCAGAGTTTTTCGCCGAAATTTCATATTTTTTTATTCGCTTTATTGCCTTGGATATATTTTTATTTATTAATGTGTTTTTTGAAATAGTTTTTTCAACTTCATTCCAGAATTTTACAACATTATCGGGCGTTGATCCATTCAAACTGCCTTTTCTCATTTGTTTTACTTCGAAGGTTTTACTATCCGAAAGTAAAGTTACAACCCCTGCTATTTCTTTTGAAAGAGAAATGCTATACATGCCCGGAGCTGCCATTATACCTTTGGGCGCCTGTTTTTTATCTATTTCGGTTTCCGCAACCGGTTGTTGCGACGGATAGAGCAAATCCCATGTTATGCGATGGAAACCTTTTGTTGTAGGAGCACTTATTTTTCTAACTACATCTCCATTATTATTAGTTATTGTCAGCCAAATTTTAGGTTTTTGCTCCAATAATTCTTTATCCATTTCTTTCCAATCGGGGAATTTTACGGCTTTGTTCTCTTTTTTCAGTTCCTTTTCTTTTTCTTTTCTGATTTCCTTTAAACTTTTATAAGAGTCTTTCAGATAGTAAGTAATAGATGTTCCAAAATCAGGGTTTGGGGCCAGATACATTCCTGCTCCCTGCGATCCTCTTTTGTCCATACCAAGTACTGCACGTGGCATGTACCACAAGGCAGTTCGGGGAGTAAATAATGTTGCTTCCTCTTCTAATTGTTTTTTTGAAACTCCTCTTAAAGGAGAATAATCATCAAAAACAAAGAATCCTCTGCCAAACGAAGCTGCAACTAAATCATTTTCTCTTTTGTGAATTGCCAGATCTCTAAAAGATATTGTTGGTACATCACCACTTAGTTTAATCCATTTTTTCCCGGAGTCTATTGTGAAATAAATGCCAAATTCTGTTGCGGCGAACATCAATTCCGGTTTTACATGATCCTGAACAATCCTCCAAACCATGTTGCCATCCGGTATATTTGATGAAATAGATTTCCATGACTTACCGAGGTTAGTACTTTTATAGATGTATGGTTTATAATCGCCAAATTTGTGGTTATCCAAAACAACATATAGAGTATTTTGGTCGAACTGGTCGAATTTAATATCATTAATAAATGCTGTTTCCGGGCATTTGGGGAGTTTATTTACAGGTATTTCTCTCCAGCTTTCTCCTCCGTTTTCGGTAATTTGAATTCTTCCATCGTCTGTACCTGCACAGATTACTCCTTCTTTCACCGGAGATTCTGATAAAGATGTGATTGTATTGTAAGTGCTCATTGCAAAAACATCCCACGAAGAATCCCAACCCCATGTCTGTTCCATAATTGGCAGCTTGAACCTTTCCTGATTTAGTGTAAGATCCTTTGAAATTGCAGTCCAGCTGTCGCCCCTGTTTTCCGATTTCCAAACACGCTGTGATGCAAAATATAATCTTTGCGGATTGTGAGGACTAATTAATATTGGAGCATCCCAGTTAAACCTTTCTTCTTTTTCACCTTTTTCGGGTTGAGGTTGTATATATACAAGTTCTCCGGTCTTTCTGTCGAATCTCACTAAATTTCCCTGTTGCCATTCTGCATACGCAATATCAGGATTTCCCGGTTCGGTTGCCGGTTGATGTCCGTCTCCAAACAGAACTACTTCCCAGTCAGCATTCCTTATTCCTGATTTGTTATCTGTTCTCGAGGGACCTACCTGTGTATTATTGTCTTGTGTTCCTCCATAAATATTGTAAAAAGGCTCGGTGTCATCAAGTGCGAGTTTGTAGTACTGAGTTACAGGCAGGTTATCTATAAAACGCCAGTTCTCGGCCAGATCATAACTCTCGTAGAGCCCTCCATCGGTTCCTACCAGTAAATAGTTTGGATCGTTTTTTCTAAAAGCAATTGCATGATTGTCGGAATGCTTGAACTCTTCTTTCATTTGGTTGAAAGTTTTGCCACCATCGGTAGTTATTTGCATTCTTACGTCTACGAGGTAAACCTTATCAAACTGATGTGGATCGGCATATAATTCCTGATAATAGTGGGGACCTGTGGCTCCCGATACCGTTTCAGATTGTTTTTTCCACGATGCTCCCGCATCCGTCGATTTATAAAAAGCACCTTTTCTTCTTTCCAGCTCTATTGCAGCATATAATATGTCCGGTTTCTGAGGAGAAATGGCAAGACCAATTTTTCCCATATCAGATTTTGGTAAACCATTATCTATTTTATCCCAGGTATCACCTCCATCGGTCGATTTATATATTGATGTACCGGGACCGCCGCCCATATATGCGGTTACATTTCTGTGTCTTTGCCATGAAGCAGCATAAAGAATATCAGGATTCCCCGGATTTATTACTATATCAGTTACTCCTGTCCATTCGTCAATTTTAAGAGTGTTTTTCCATGTTTTACCACCGTCAGTAGTTTTAAATAATCCTCTTTCGCCTCCTTTATTCCATAAAGGACCCTGTGCAGCCACCCAAACGATGTTTGAGTTTGTGGGATGGATTATAATTTTAGATATATGCTCTGATTTTGTCAGACCCATATTTTTCCAGGATGCTCCTGCATCTTTACTTATATAAACACCGTCACCATAACTTACGTGTCTTCCACCTACATTTTCGCCTGTACCTAACCAAATAGTATTGTTGTTCGAGGGATCGATGCTTAAACATCCTGTAGAGTAAACTTTTTCTTTTTCAAATATCGGATTCCAAGTTATTCCTGCATTCGAAGTTTTCCATACTCCACCGGATCCAACAGCAACATACCATTCGGCATAATTTGATGGGTTAATAGCTATATCTGCAATTCTGCCTGACATAAATCCGGGCCCGATGTTTCGCAGTTTAAAATCAGCAAAAGTTTTAGAATTAAATACCGTAGTATCAATATCATTTTTCTGCGAAAAAAGATGAGAACTAAGAAGAATAATAAATAAAGAAATCAAGTGCTTTTTTGATGAAAGTATCATAATTAAGGTGTTATAATTAGAAGCATGTATAAATGTGTATATAAATATATAAATTTATAGTTATTAATTTGTAGCTAAATATTGTTGATATCCTGAAAAATGATGTTAGTTTGCATAATTGTTAAGCCTAAGAACAACAAAGTATAAAATGAAAAAGTCAATAATAGTTTTAATATTTGCTCTAAATTCAATCATCACGCTTGAAGCTCAAAAAGTAAATTATTCCGATGAATTTATTGTGAAAGGAGAGTATTCTGCGATGATTCCTTTAAAGAGTTTAGACTTACAAAAGATTAGTCTTATATCGAAAGATACTCTTGCCGGAAAAATGCTTTCGAATTATATTGATATTGAAGATGATTTTAAGAATGCCAGCTTAATAATTTTTACAGATGTTAAGGATTTTGATACTTATAAATCAGAGAATAGAATTTCACAGGTTCAAAAAACCTTATTGATAAAAACAGACAGTATTGTTTCCGAGAATAAGCCGGATATTGAAATAATTATAGGAAATGAAAGTGATTTATCTGATGCTGTTCAGTTTATTTTTGGAGGAGCAGTAAATAATCATTCAAATGGGGATTTCCGATTCGGTTTTGGCTTTGCGGAAGATGTTGGTCTGGATTATGATTTTATGAGTACTAAAATTGACTCAATTGCAAATACAGCAATAAACGATAGTGTAGCTCCAGGAATTCAGGTACTTGTTGCCCGTTACGGGGTAGTGGTTTTTCATAAAACTTACGGATATCATACTTACGATTCCATAAAAAAAGTAGAGAAAGATAATATTTACGATTGGGCATCTGTAACTAAAATTACATCTGCATTGCCGGCTTTAATGAAGTTGCACGATGAGGATAAATTTGATTTGGATGCGAGTTGTGGTTCTTATATCCCGTATTTCAAAAAAGGGAATAAGAAAGGTTTGATATTCAGAAGAATATTATCGCACAATGCCGGACTTAATTCATGGATTCCATACTGGAAAAATGCCATTAAAAGCAATGGGAAGTTTAAGAGAAGAACCCTGTCGTATACTAAATCGAGACATTATAAGACGGAGATAGCTCCGGGATTATATATTCACGACAGATATAAAAAGAAAATTTACAGGCAAATAAAGAAATCGGCTGTAAGCGATGTTCATCATCCCGGATATAAGTATTCAGGTTTATCATTCTATTTGTTGCCGGAAATTGTTGAGAATATCAGTTCTGAGAATTTTCAAGATTATTTAGATGATAATTTTTATAAAAAGCTTGGAGCCGGAACGGTAGGATATAAACCATTGGAAAGGTTCGAAAAAGAAAGAATTATTCCAACCGAAATTGATACTGTGTTCAGGCATACTTTGCTTCAGGGAACAGTACATGACGAAGGTGCTGCAATGATGAAAGGAGTATCGGCAAATGCAGGATTGTTTGGAACAACTCTGGATTTGGCCAAAATAATGCAGATGTATTTATGGAAGGGAAAATACGGAGGAGAGCGATATATCTCTGAAAATACTATTGATAAATTCACTTTTGCACATTATGCCAACGAAGGTAATAAACGCGGACTTGGCTTTGATAAACCAAAATTGGAACACAGAGAAGACGATTCCTGTTCGCCTGATGCTTCAATGAAAAGTTTTGGACATGCGGGATACACGGGAACATATACCTGGGCCGATCCGGAAAGCGGGATTCTGTTTGTTTTCATGTCGAACAGGGTTTATCCGACAAGAGAAAACAGGAAAATATATGAGTTAAATGTCAGACCTTCGATTCATCAGGCGATTTATGATGCTATTGTTGAATGATTTAATGCTACAATGACAGGGCAAAAGCATTTAAAAACTATTCTTACAATTTATGTCGTCATTTCGAGTGGAGCTTTTGCGAAATAAGCAAAGCGATTCACGAACACCAAAAATAAAATTGGTGAGTAAATCGAGAAATCTCAGTAAGTTTACTATTAATTTGATTGAGATCTCTCCACTTCGGTCGAGATGACGTACGAAAAAAAGTTAAATGCTTTTGCCCTGGGTACAATGACTTAATAACATATTAACTATTTTTAAATCACTAAATTTATACAATGAATTCATCCACATTATATATTAAAAATATGGTTTGCAACCGTTGTATAAAGGTTGTTAAAGATGAATTTGAAAAGCTGAATATTGTGATTGAAGAAATTGAATTAGGTAAAGTAAGTATTTCTTCAAACCTTGATGACAATCAAATTGTTGAGCTTAGGGAAATTTTACAGGAAAATGGATTTGAGTTAATTGACGATAAAAAAAGTAAACTGATCGATAGTATCAAAACCTTAATTATTGAGAAAATTCATCACTCAAAGGAAGTGGAGAAATCAATAAACAGTTCAGAATACATTTCAAAAAAAATTGGACATGATTATTCCTATTTAAGCAATCTTTTTTCTTCTGTTGAAGGTATCACAATCGAAAAATACATAATTAACCAAAAGATTGAAAAGGCAAAAGAGCTCCTGGTTTATAACGAACTAACCTTAAACGAAATATCTTACCGTTTAGGATACAGCAGTGTTCAGCATCTTTCAAATCAGTTTAAAAAAATTACCGGATTAACTCCTTCACACTTTAAAAAGCTGAAAGAAAACAAGCGCAAACCCCTGGATGAAGTTTAGTACCTTCCGACAGGTAATAAAATTAAATCGCTATAATCCAAAAATGTTATAATTCTTTTCCAAAATGATGTAATAAGTCTAAGCTAATTACTTCCGTACTTTGTATTGTAAAATTTAAAGTAATGGAAGTAAAAGTATATATAGTAGCATTTTTTAAAGATTTTGTGACCATATTAGGTGAAATGTCTCCCTATTTATTGTTGGGATTTTTCTTTGCCGGACTATTGTATGCATTTATGCCTCGGCAGAAAATTGAACGCTATTTTAGTGGCAAAGCCCTAAAATCGTCTGTTCTGGCATCTGTATTTGGTATTCCTCTGCCTCTTTGTTCCTGTGGAGTTATTCCAACGGGCACAGCCTTATACAGAAACGGAGCTTCAAAAGGAGGAACAGTATCATTTCTGATTTCCACACCTCAAACCGGAATAGATTCTATTTTGGCAACATTTTCTTTAATGGGTTTACCTTTTGCTGTTATTCGCCCTGTTGCTGCTTTAATAACCGGCATTACAGGAGGTTTAATAACAGGTGTAATCACAAACAACAAATCTGACAGCCGGGTATATCAGCAACATGATGAAACCCCAAAAACTTTTTCTCAACGGGTAGTTGATGTATTTCGATATGGTTTTTTAGAGTTTATTCAGGATATTTCAAAATGGTTGGTAATAGGTATAGTTTTGGCAGCAATTATATCTGCTCTTATTCCTGACGATTTTTTTGAATTAATGAACCTGCCCCCAATACTGCAAATGCTTGTGATACTGGTGGTATCAATACCTTTATATATCTGTGCAACAGGCTCTATTCCTTTGGCTGCGGTTTTAATATTAAAAGGGCTTAGCCCCGGAGCAGCCTTTGTTTTACTGATGGCTGGTCCGGCAACCAATGCTGCCACAATTACCATGATTGGTAAAGTACTTGGCAAAAGAAGTCTGTTCACTTATCTGGCTACAATTATCGTTGGAGCATTAAGCTTTGGTTTAATTATTGACTATGTCTTACCCGGTGATTGGTTTACTCAAATTGCGAATCAACATTTAGGTCATGATCACGGTGGGAATTTGAATTGGTGGCAAATAACCTCAGGTTTGGTTTTAATACTTTTAATAATCAACGGGTATATTCAAAAGTATCTCAATTCAAAACAAAATTTAGTAAAAAAAATAAATAGTATTACAATGGAAACTCAAACAATCAAAGTAGAAGGAATGACCTGTAATCACTGTAAAGCAAATGTTGAGACGATGCTCGAAAAGCTGTGCTTTATAAATAGTGCAAAAGTAAATCTCAGTGATAAGACCGTTACTATTGAAGGTGATTACATTGAAGTTGATAAGGCAAAGGAAACTATCGAAGCACTTGGCTATAAACCTGATTAATGATCATAAAAACCTTATCCATAATTTTATTAAATAGTTTAATGTGCGAATTGATTTTTAAATTAGTTAGATATGTTGAATAGAACCGTAAAATTCTTTTTAGAGAATAAGTTGGTGACATTCCTGTTTCTAATAATATTTATTACCTGGGGAATAATTTCGTCACCATTCAGTTGGCAAACAGGCTTTCTTCCATCCGACCCGGTTCCTGTTGATGCCATTCCCGATATTGGCGAAAACCAACAGATTGTTTATACCGAGTGGGCAGGACAATCGCCACAGGATATTGAAGATCAGATATCATTCCCATTAACAACAGCATTGTTAGGTATTCCCGGTGTGCATACTATCAGGAGTAATTCCATCTTTGGAGTATCCAGTATTTACATCATTTTCGAAGAAGATGTTGAGTTTTATTGGAGTAGAACAAGGATACTTGAAAAACTAAATTCTCTTCCGGCAGGAACACTGCCTAAGGGAGTAACACCATCTTTGGGACCGGACGCAACTGCACTTGGCCAGATCTATTGGTACACACTCGAAGGCAGAGATGAAAACGGGAAGCCAAATGGCGGTTGGGATCCGCATGAGTTAAGAACCATACAAGACTTTTACATCAAGTATGGCTTAACGGCGGCAAAAGGAGTTTCTGAAGTTGCCTCAATAGGTGGATTTATAAAAGAGTATCAGATCGACGTAGACCCCAATGCTATGAAAGCACATGGCGTAACTGTTGGGCAAATTATACAAGCTGTTAAAAAAAGTAATCTTGATATTGGTGCAAGAACCATAGAATTTAACCGGGTTGAATATCTGATTAGAGCTTTGGGATATATTAAGAGCCTGGATGATATTGAAAAAAGTGTTGTAAGCGTTAAAAATAACATTCCTATTCGTATAAAAGATGTAGCAAACGTTAGTTTTGGCCCGGCTACCCGAAGAGGTGGATTAGACAAGGGAGGTGCAGAGGCTGTTGGAGGTGTAGTGGTAGCACGATATGGAGCAAACCCTTTGGAAGTAATCTCTAATGTAAAAGCAAAAATTGAAGAGATTTCAAAGGGATTACCATCAAAAATTTTAGATGATGCTACAGTTTCAAAAGTAACAATAATCCCTTTTTACGACCGAACGGATTTAATTAAGGAGACACTTGGAACACTACAGGAAGCATTAACTCTGGAGCTTCTTATAAGTATTATTGTCATAATTATACTTGTACTAAATCTTCGTGCTTCATTTCTTATCTCCAGTTTGTTGCCAATTGGAGTGTTAATGACATTTATTGCCATGCGTAGCTTTGGTGTAGATGCCAATATTGTAGCTCTTTCGGGTATTGCTATTGCTATTGGAGTAATGGTTGACGTAGGAGTGGTTTTTACCGAAAATATTATAAGGCATGTCGAATCGCTTGAAAATAAAGGTAAGAAGCTCATAAATACAATTTATGATTCAACAATCGAAGTTGCACCGGCAGTAATTACAGCATTAGCAACAACTATTGTAAGTTTCTTGCCCGTATTTGCCATGCAGGCTGCCGAAGGCAAGTTATTCCGTCCACTGGCTTTTACCAAAACCTTTGCAATGATTTCTGCATTGATTATTGGATTGACTATTATTCCGGCATTAGCCCATATCATATTTTCAATAAAGGTGGATAGAAAAAGAACCAGGCAAATACTAAATATCGTATTAGTTCTACTTGGAATAAGCTTTGTGTTTTTTGGAAAAGTTTTTATTGCGATAACAATTGTTGCTATCGGTGTGAATAACTTTCTGGATTATAAATGGAGTGAGACAAGAAAAGACTTTCCGAATTACATTAACATTGGTATTATAGCAATAATAGTTGTTTGGTTGCTCACACAAGAATGGATGCCACTTGGGGCGCAAAATAGCAATGTGTCAAACCTGATATTTGTAGGGCTGTTAATTGCGTTGGTATTAGCTTTCATGTTATTTATTGTAAAATCGTATTCAGGAATTCTTTCCTGGGCATTAGATAACAAAGTGAAATTTTTGAGTATTCCTGTTATTGTGGTTCTTTTTGGAATTTTAACATGGCAGGGCATTGATAAAGTTTTCTCATTTATGCCGGAAAGTATTAAGCAGAGCAACTCATGGTTATCATTAAATAAAACCTTTCCGGGAATAGGCAAAGAGTTTATGCCTGATTTGGATGAAGGCTCATTTTTATTGATGCCTACAACTATGCCACATTCAGGTATCGAGGAAAATCTCGAAGTCATTCGCATGTTAGACAAAAAGGTTAATGCCATTCACGAAGTAGATAATGTGCTTGGCAAATGGGGGCGTGTTAATTCGGCTCTCGACCCTGCTCCAACATCGATGTATGAAAATATAATTAATTACAAACCGGAGTATGTTTTGGATGAAAACGGGCATCGTTTACGTTTTAAAACAAATAATGATGGAGCGTATGAGCTTAAAGATGGTACTAATTACAATCAGGATGATGGTTTCAGGGTAATTGAAAAAGACCTGTTAATTGAAGATAAAACCGGAGAATATTTTAGACAGTGGCGCGAAAATATTAAATCGCCTAATGATATTTGGACTGAAATAGTTACACAATCGAGTATTCCCGGTTTAACCTCAGCTCCAAAATTACAGCCTATTCAAACTCGGTTGCTAATGCTTCAAACAGGAATGCGTGCTCCAATGGGAATAAAAGTTTTTGGCCCGGATCTGGAAACAATAGAAAATGTAGGTTACGAATTGGAAAATCACTTAAAGCATGTTGAAGGTGTTGAACCGATGTCGGTATTTGCCGATAGAGTAGTTGGTAAGCCATATCTGGAATTAAATATTGACCGAAGCGCTATTTCCCGCTATGGTTTAACAATTGCCGATTTGCAAATTATCCTGAGTAGTGCTATTGGAGGTATGAAGCTGACTTCTACAGTTGAGGGAAGAGAGCGTTTCCCTGTTCGTGTTCGTTATGCCCGTGAGTATAGAGATAATCCCGAAGATTTGAAGCGTATACTTATACCTACGCTTTCAGGTGTACAAGTGCCATTGGGCGAATTAGCAGATATTAATTACACTCGTGGGGCCCAATTGATAAAAAGTGAAAACACCTTTTTGGTAGGCTATGTAATATTCGATAAAAAAGAAGGATATGCCGAGGTTGATGTGGTTGAAAATGCGCAGGAATATTTAGATGAAAAAGCTGATCAGGGAGCATTCAATGTACCTGCCGGAGTGAATTATAAGTTTACGGGTAACTACGAAAATCAAATTCGGGCTACCAAAAGGCTTTTGATTGTGATACCGGTATCACTCATCGTAATCTTCCTGATATTGTATTTTCAGTTCAGGTCTGTTACAGCAGCAAGTCTGATATTCTCAGGAATATTCGTTGCCTTTTCAGGTGGTTTTATCATGCTTTGGCTCTATAGTCAATCGTGGTTTATGAACTTTAGTTTAGGAGGTATTCACCTGCAGGATATGTTCCGGATTCACACCATTAACCTTAGTGTGGCAGTTTGGGTTGGTTTTATTGCCCTGTTTGGAATAGCAACCGATGATGGAGTGCTTATCAGTACCTATCTAAAGCAGATTTTCGACAAAAAACAACCTGAATCGGTGAAAGAAGTCCGCGAGAAGGTGATGGAAGCCGGATTGAAAAGGGTTCGCCCTGCCATGATGACCACAGCTACAACAATAATTGCATTAATGCCCGTGCTTACATCAACCGGTAAAGGCTCGGATATTATGGTGCCTATGGCAATACCGTCTGTTGGCGGTATGCTTATAGCAACACTTACCATTTTTGTTGTACCGGTTTTATACAGTATTTGGCAAGAGAGAAAAGTAAAACGATTGTATAAAACATTAAATAAATAAGGTTATGCAAAAAATAGTTTATATACTGACCATTGTTATTCTGACCTTATCGGGAAATTTGTTTGCACAGGAGATATTAAATCAATATTTACAGACTGCAGCAGAAAATAACCCCGGCTTAAAGGCGCAGTTTAATGAGTACATGTCGAGTTTGGAAAGAGTAGCACAAGTAGGAGCTTTGCCCGACCCGGTAGTGGCATTTGGGTATTTCATCCAACCTGTAGAGACCAGAGTTGGCCCGCAACAGGCAAAAATCTCAGCTTCTCAGATGTTTCCCTGGTTTGGAACATTATCGGCACGTGAAAACTCAGTTGAATCACTTGCAAAAGCGAAGTATGAACAGTTTGAAGATACAAAATCGAAATTGTTTTATGATGTTAAGGCTACCTATTATAACCTTTTCTTTAGCCGAAAGGCAATAGATATTACAATCGTGAATATCGATATTTTAGCATCTTTTAAAAGTCTTGCCAATATAAAGGTCGGGTCAGGTTCAGCAACAGCAGTTGATGCTTATAGGGTTGAAATGGAAATAAACGACCTCGAAAACCAGTTGGCTCTTTTGCGGGATAATGCAAATGTACTGTCAGTGAAGTTTAACAAGCTCCTGAATGTTGAAGAAACAACCGACATACAAATAGAAGAAAGTTTAGCAGGAATTGAATTAATGGATAAGCAAAGTGAACTGGACAACATACTGGCAAACAACAATTCGCTTTCTGTATTTGATTACCGGCTGGAGGGACTGCAATACCGACAGAAAGCTGCTTCGAAAGATGGTTTGCCACAATTTTCAGTAGGATTGGAATATGCTTTTATCGGAAACGGGAATTCAACTGCGGCAAATGCCGGTCAGGATGCTTTTATGTTCCCGAAAGTAGGAATTACTGTGCCATTGTACCGAAAAAAATACAGAGCTAAGGTACAGGAACTGGTGTATTTACAGGAAGCTGCGACATACCAAAAAGCAGATAAGCAAAATACTCTGATAATTCTCTTTTCAGAAGTTTGGAAAGATTACCGGGATGCAATAAGGCGGGTAGAGCTTTACAAAACTCAAGAGGAACTGGCAGAGAAATCTTTATCAATTCTCGAATCGAACTATGCTACCAACAACGTGAATTTCGAAGAAATACTGAGAATGGAACGCAAGCTTCTTAAGTATGCTTTGGAGTTACAAAAAGCCGGTGCAGATAAAGAAGCTGCAGTTGCATTCATTCAATATTTACAAGGCAAATAATTAAAAGTTAAAAAATGATGACAACAAAAATAAATAAACGGGATATAAGGCTGACAGGCATTACATTGTTTGCAGGCCTGTTTTTAGGTTGGTTGTTTTTTCATTCATCGGGTGATGAAGCATCACACAATCACGAGGAACACAGCGTTGCTGAAGAAACAGTATACACTTGCTCGATGCACCCGCAGATTAAACAAAATAAGCCCGGTTTATGCCCCATTTGTGCAATGGATTTAGTGCCGGTAGAAACAGGAAATTCAGATGGAGAACATGTTGACCCCAATGAAATTCAAATGACAGAATCGGCATTGGCATTAGCCTCTGTGCAAACTGTAATTGTAAAAAAAGGTATTCCCGAAAAGAAAATACAATTGCTTGGAAAAGTAAAAGCAGATGAACGTAAAATATCTGAATTAACTGCTCGTTTTGGCGGACGTATTGAAAAGTTATTTATTAATTATACAGGTCAGCAGGTGCAAAAAGGGCAAAAGCTGGCTACAATTTATTCGCCCGAGTTAATTACAGCCCAAAAAGAATTATTGGAGGCAATAAAGTACAAAAACTCAAATCCTTCTTTTTACAAAGCCGTACGTAGCAAGCTAAAACTTTGGAACTTAAGCGAAAAACAAATCAATGCTATTGAAAACAGCGGAAAACCCAAGACTTATTTTAATATTCGTTCTCCTATTACAGGTACAGTAACAAAACGCCATGTTGCTATCGGAAACTATGTGAAAGAGGGATCTGCATTGTTTGAAGTGATTGATTTATCGAAAGTTTGGGTGATGTTCGATGCTTACGAAAGCGATTTATCCTGGATTAAAAATGGTGATAAAATCGACTTCACAATACAATCGGTACCGGGTGAAATCTATACGGGCAAAGTAACTCATATCGACCCTTTTATCGATGCTCAGACAAGGGTGGCGCAAGTTCGGGTTGAACTTAATAATCCCCAACAGCAATTAAAACCCGGGATGTTTACCAGTGGAATATTAATATCAAACACAGCAGAAAACACAAACGAATTGCTGATACCAAAGTCATCAATATTATGGACAGGAAAACGTGCTGTAGTATATGTTAAAATACCGGAGCGTAAAACAGCATCATTTATCTATCGGGAAATTGTTTTAGGACCGGAAGCAGGAAACTTATATGTAGTAAGAGATGGCTTATCGGAAGGTGAAGAGATTGCTGTGAACGGAGTATTCAAGATTGATGCAGCAGCTCAGCTGGCAGGAAAATCGAGTATGATGAATCCGTAGGGAGGGGAAGTATCTACAGGTTACATGCAGGGAGGAAATGAAATGACTGATGAAGAAATGAGAAAGGAAAAACAAACTGAATTTGAATAAAGTTAAAAAAGATTGTAAGGAAATATTAAGTCTCACGACTAAGTTAATACAGGAATATTCCGGTATAATCTTAAATATATGCCTACAATGAGAACAAAAATTCTAAAAAAGCTAATGCTACTTGCATTAGTATCGGGTTTATTTATTGGCTGTGAAAAAAATGATATTGTTGAAACATCAAACTCCGGTCAGGATCTTACACTAAAAAAGTCTGCTACCAATGATAACGGGCAAGGATTTATTCATGGTATTAAAATAAAAATTGACGGTTATGATTATTATTTTGCAGGCCCTAAAGATGGCCCAAATGGTGAAAGTGATGTTCCGGGGCATTATTGGAGACAGGCAGGACCAAATAAAGTTAATGGTAAACATTACAATAGCGGACCTCTTGGATCTGAATGGAAATTTTGGGCATCAGAAGAGGAGCTTGGAGAATATCTCTATACTGTAAAAGGTATTATTGATATATGGACTCCTGAATTAGCAGAGGAATATGCTAAAAAAGGTTTTGTGCACCGTCATGAATTTGTTCCGGTAATGGAAGGTACTCCTCCCACTAATAAGGTAATATGGCTGAAACACATTGCTGTTAAATCTTTCAATTTTGACGGGCCTAATGCACCTAATTCTATGCACGAACATTTAGTTACTCCCGGTGTTGATTGGGATTTTCCAAATAATTATTTTATGGATCCATTCGCTGAATAGGATTAATAAATCGGTATTAATATCTCTTGGTTAATACCGGATTGAAATTGATTTTTCTGGTATAATATTTTAATTCCCGATAAAACCATTTAGATTTTATCGGGAATTTTATTTTTGATAATGCTATTAATTTAGAATATAGGAGATATTCAATTTTTATACTTTTTCAGCCACATTCTTTCTTCTCTTGCCAGTAGCGAATCGAATTTTTTAGGCTGATTTATTTTCAGATTGATTATTTCTTTTGTTTCCGGATGATTGAAAGTGATTTCTACAGCGGCTAAAAAAAGACCTTTATGAAGTTTGGTATTTCCCTCGGGGCCATACAGTTTATCTCCGAGAATTGGAAGTGCGTTTTCGGAAGTGTG
>JBDLJM010000052.1 GCA_039714315.1 Bacteroidota bacterium
TTCTGCTCACTTAAAGAAAAACGTTATTTGTTTTTCAAAGCGGGTGCAAAAGTAGTAAGATTTGCATTCCCCGCAAGTGTTTTTGAAGCTTTTTTTAAAACAATTCATATTTACTGATGAAATGCCTTTTTTTCAGGGCGAACAGGATTGTTTTGTTCGGAGAGAATCACTCTACTATCACACACATTATATAACAATAAAAAAGACTACATTATACTATATGAAGTGTAGTGAAATTAAATTATTACAATTTAACAAATACTCCATATTTAAACCTTCCACTTAAGGCGCTAAATAAATCGAACAAAATTTTGCAACGACTCTGAACTTAGCAAAGGCACCCCGGCAGAACTATTGCAAAAGTATTTAGCAACAGTGTTTAGTAACGGGCAGCCTGTCTTGTATATGACAGACCGGGCAGTCTCAAAAATTCCAGTACAAAATCATTTAACAAAAAATTATTTGTTATCTTAACACAGGTGAAGATATTATTTACTTTTGCATTACAAAACACATATATATGTTAATAATAGGAATAGCCGGTGGAACGGGATCCGGAAAGACTACTGTGGTAAGAAAGATTATCGATGGTTTGAATAAAAACGATGTAGCAATACTTTCGCAAGATTCATACTATAAAGACAATAGCCATTTAGATCTTGAGGAAAGGAAGAAACTAAATTTCGATCATCCAAACTCACTGGAATTTGAACTTTTAGTTGAACACATCAAAGATTTAAAAGCAGGCAAGTCTATTGAAGAGCCGACCTACTCCTACCTCACCTGTACAAGATCGGAAAAAACAATTCCGGTTTCACCAAAAAAGGTAATAATTGTAGAAGGTATTTTAATATTAACAAATCAGGAACTAAGAGACTTATTTGATATAAAAATATATGTTCATACCAGTGCTGATGACAGATTAGTCAGATTAATAAAAAGGGACACTATTGAACGGGGAAGAAGTGTTGAAGAAGTACTGGAAAGATATCATGATACAGTTAAACCAATGCATGATCAATTTATTGAACCTTCGAAAAATTATGCAGACTTAATTATCCCTCTGGGTGGCGAAAATAAAGTTGCGATAAGAGTATTATCAACAGTAGTAGAGAAAAAATTAAACACCTAATATATACATCATAAAAAAACGAATGGATTTAAAAAAAGGCAGCATACTAAGGATTATAAAGAATCATAAATTCTTAGTTATTTTTATATTTTTCTTATTTTGGATACTGTTTATTGACACTAATTCATGGTTAAAACACAGAGATCTAAATAAGTCTATTGAAAAACTGGAAGACAGGAAAGGTTATTACAAAGAAGAGATTTCGAAAGACCGTAAAGCTTTAAAAGAATTAGAAAACAACCCGGAAAAGCTTGAAAAATACGCCAGAGAACGATTTTTGATGAAAAAAGAAAATGAAGATATATTTATAATAAAAGAAGATAACAAATAAAATAGCATAATGGGGAAATTGTTTTCTGAGTTTAGACCGATCTCATTTAAAGAATGGAAAAACAAGGCTAATTTCGACCTTGATGGTAAAGATTTCAACCAAGTTCTAACATACCATAGCTTAGAAGGAATTAGTGCCCCGCCATATCTGTCTGCCGATTCTAAATCAAAAAAAAATAACCACAGCAGAATTTCTAGCTCAGATCTGAGGTTCAGTAAGTCGTTTTTATTAAAAAACGATGAAAGATCCATAAAAATATTAAGATCAACTTTAAGAGAAGAGTTCGACACTATAATTATCTATATTCCTGAAGGGTTCAGTTTAGAGTCATTAAACTCTGTCCATAATTTATTCAACAGGGACATTTCCTTAAGATTCGAAAGTTTCGAAGAAGGCTATTTACCAATAATTGAGGAATGGGCGAAAAAAATTTCGGCAGGGAATAAAATATATTTAAACATTGACCCTATCAGCAGATTAGCTTCCAGAGGCAACTGGCAATCATCAGAAAAAGAAGATCTGGAATTACTAAAAAAAGCAGCATCCATTAAATACGACAATATAATACCTTTTAGCATTGATTCGTCTTTATTTCAAAATTCAGGTGCGAATATCATACAGCAGGTAGCCTATACACTGGCAATATCAGTTGAATATGCCAATATAATTGGTGCTGATTTTTTCTCCGGAGTTCAGTATAATTTTGCTTTCGGTTCCAATTTTTTCTTTGAAATTGCAAAAATATCAGCTTTCGATTATCTGATCGACCTGATAAAAAGTAAATATAATATTGTTACTGAAAATATTATCCTAGGTGAATCCAGCTTACGAAACAAGTCAATTTACGATTCTCACAACAATTTATTAAGAAGTACAACTGAGGCTTTTTCTGCAATTATTTCAGGTGTAGATACCTATGCGAACGAAGCATTTGACTCTACATATAATGCACCGAACAAATTTTCAGGAAGACTGGCCTACAACCAGCTAATGATCTTAAAAGAAGAAGCAAAGATTAATAAGGTCGACAATATTAGCGAAGGCAGCTATTACATCGACTATTTAAAAGGTGAAATAAGCGAAAAAGCATTAGATATTTTTAAACAAATCGAAAATGGCGGTGGATTTCTCAAGCAACTCAAAGAGGGCGTTATTCAAAGAAAAGTAAGAGAAAGCGCATTAAAAGAGCAAGAGTTATTTAATAAAGGTGAACTAAGTATAGTAGGAGCTAATTCGTTTGAAAATAAAAGAGAACAAATGGACCCTAAAATCAGAAAATATCCATTTCAGAAAATTAAACACCAAAAAAACATAATCAGTAAAATAACTCCAAAACGGTTATCAGAAGAAATTGAAAAACAAAGATTATCTGAAGAGAAGAGAATGGGGTTGACATAAAGCAATTCAGACAATACGTTAATTTCAATACTATCATTTCCTACATATCTAGTAATCATCTAACAATAAACAAGCTAAATAAAGTTTTATACAAAAAAAAGATCCTAAGTTTAAGCATTTGTTAATCATTTTTTGTACTTTGTAAACAACCTTTATTAACCAAATTTAAATTACAATGGATTACAATTACGCTACAACTGTAAAAAAAAGATTAAAATCACGCTTTGCTTCTGACAGGCTTTATTCAAAAATTAAAAAAGCCTTAACCTTAGACGAACTAAATAGTAAATATCCTAAAGAGCTGGATACTTCAAAAGTAAGTGCGTAAAAAAACATTTCTTTTTTTTGATAAGCGAGTTGCAAATGCAGTTCGCTTATTTTTTTTAATTTAATATGAACTTCTTAGTATTTCTACTTTTTGTAAGCAAAGCACTTTTATTTTTCTCTCCTACTTTTAACTGCAATACATTGCGTTGCTCTTCAAAAACTTCTGTAAGAATCTTGTACTGAACTTCGATACTATTAATTTCATCAACACTTTCAACAAACATATATATCCACGTGGATTCTCCATCTATTTCACTCCCAAGATATTTCAAATGCACTTCCCTATCATCTACCAATATCTTAATATTATCCTGCAAATAACTAAATTCCAGTGAATCTACATTGTCATATTCATTAGGACTCCCTAAATTAACAGGTTTTCCCAGTCTCTTTTCCAAGGCATTTTGCCAATCGTCGTTAAAAACCTTTAAACTAAGCTCCAACTGCTTTGAATCAGAATTGTAAACTATCTCACAAATGCTTACATAATACTTATGTAAAACAAACGATGTCATCACAATGAAAAACAATATTATAATTCTCTTCATTTTTTTTACTAATTTTAATATATCTACAACAAATACTAAAATGAAATATATAATTTATTTATTATTACTCAATAGTACATTATTGTATTCACAATCGAACTACAAAAATGTGAAAATTTTTGAATCAAAACTTGGCGGTCCATGCGAACCTTCTATATCAATAAACAAGAATAACACCAATGAAATAGTTGCCGGTTCTGTATTAGACAATATACACAGATCAACGGATGGCGGTACAAGCTGGGAAACTGAGAAACTGGAATCTAATCTTGGTGTTTATGGTGATCCATGCATAATTTCAGACACTAAAGGGAACTTTTTCTATTTTCACCTTTCGGATCCAGAAAATGGAGGATGGTCAAGTAAATTATTACTAAATCAAATTGTAGTGCAAAGATCGGATAATTGTGGAAAAACATGGACCGACGGAAAAGGAATAGGGAATAATTTTCCGAAACAACAGGATAAAGAATGGGCAACGGTAAATCAGAATAACAATGAAATTTACGTAACCTGGACCCAATTTGACAAATACAATTCCAAAAGTAAAAAAGACAGTTCTTTAATTCTGTTTTCAAAGTCGACTGATAATGGAGAAACTTGGACAAAAGCTAAACGAATCTCAAAATTTGCCGGAAATTGTCGCGATGACGATAATACCGTTGAAGGTGCTGTTCCTGCCGTAAATTTAAAAGGAGAAATATTTGTTGCATGGGCATTTGACGAAAAAATATATTTAAATAAAAGTTCCGACAGTGGAAGAACATGGTTTCCTGAAGAA
Source organism: Bacteroidota bacterium (assembly GCA_039714315.1). Classification (NCBI taxonomy): domain Bacteria; kingdom Pseudomonadati; phylum Bacteroidota; species Bacteroidota bacterium. The sequence continues at coordinate 4,518 of JBDLJM010000052.1, forward strand.
AAAATTATTACAGAACAGGAAGGCGGTTGGAATTACAAAATTAAGGATTTAAACAGAGTAAACGGAATGCCGATTTTAGTTTGCGACAACAGCAATGGTCCAAATTCGGGAAATTTATATTTAAACTGGATCGATCATAAAAACGGCAATCCGGATGTTTTTGTTAAATATTCTAATGATGGTGGAAATACATGGTCTGAAGACATTCAAATCAACACAGAAACAAAACAGGCAGAACAATTTTTTACCTGGATGGCAATTGATCAGGCAAATGGAAATATTCACATTATATATTACGACAACAGCAGAAACAAAGATGGTAGTTTCGATGTAATACTTTCATCTTCATATGATGGTGCTAAAACTTTCCAAAATGAAGTTATCTCTGAAAGCCCCTTCAAGGTTAACAATAAAACTTTTTTCGGCGATTACAATAATATTGATGTCCATAATGGCTTAGTAAGACCTATATGGACCAGAATGGAAAATAAAAAACTTAGCATATGGACTGCATTGATTAAAAAATAAAAAAATCCCGGCCTTTATCAAAACCGGGATTCCCTACTAATCTAAAATTTCATTGCTTAGCATGAGCAACACTGTTGATTATCAGACGATTAAATCATGATTTTATTGTCTAAAAATCATACTTTAACATTTTTTTATGATATAAAATTACACCAACTAAACAACGATATGACGATGCAGTAAACAACAATGTTGCACCAACTTAAGACTTTTATAACTTTTTTAACATTTTTCAACTACCGGTAACATCATGTTTATTCATTACATTTGTTATAGAAATAAAAACATAATATTAACATAAAGGCTATCGAATGGATTTAAAACTATCTGTATATAAATAGTTTGAAAAGAATCTATAATTTACCGGATCCATTATTCCTTACTAATAAAAAAATATGAAAAGAGTACTTATTGTCAGCACATCAACAATATACGGAAGTAGTTATTTAGAGTATATATTACCGGAAGTAAAAAACTTTTTTGCAGGAAAAAAGAATATTATCTTCATCCCATATGCTCGTCCCGGTGGAATTTCACATGATGAATACACATTTATGGCTAAAGAAAAATTTAATACAATTAACTTAAATATAAAAGGTCTGCATGAGTTTGAAAACCCAAAGGAAGCGATAGCCAATGCTGAGGGCTTCTTTACGGGTGGAGGAAACACTTTCTTACTCGTAAAACAATTACACGAATTAGGATTAATGAATGTAATTAAACATGCTGTTGAAAACGGAACACCTTATATGGGAACTTCAGCAGGCTGTAATATTACCGGAGTAAATATGAGGACTACCAATGATATGCCAATTGTTCAACCTCCCAGCTTTGAAACTTTAGGATTAGTACCGTTCAACATGAATCCACACTATTTAGATCCTGACCCAACATCAAAACACAAGGGCGAAACCCGTGAAACCAGAATTAAAGAATTTCACACTCAAAACAAAATTCCGGTTGTGGGATTGAGAGAAGGAAGCTGGCTTGAAGTAAATGATGACATTATTATTCTAAAAGGAAACTTAAGTGCCCGGATTTTTAAAGCTGATAAAACTCCATACGAATTGGAAAGCGGGTCAGAAATCAAACTATAAAAACACTCCATATATTACAGACTGAAACTTAAACTAAAAAAAAAGATCACCCACACTCACAACCTTAAGTTTCAGTCTATTTTTTTATAATATTTAAAAGTATTTCAAAGTTATTTTATATATTGTTAACCATAACAAACTAACACATACTAAAATGACTTTTAACCCCGCTAACAACCTCCAGGATTTAAATTATTCTGACGATCATAAAGGAGTAAACCCGGCAATAACAGACTCTTCTACTTTTACATTCGACAAAGCTCAGGACATGCTCGATACTTTCGAAGGCAAATCGGATGGTTTATACCTGTACTCCCGTCACACCAGTCCTAGCGGACAATTTTTAGCAGATGCATTAGCCTCAATGGAAGGCAGTGAAGCTGCCCATGTTGCAGGCTCAGGAATGGGTGCAATTACACCTGTTTTATTACAGCTTTGTAATTCCGGAGATGAAATAATAGCCAGTAGAACAATTTATGGTGGTACACACGCTTTTTTGCAAAACTTCCTGCCAAAATTCAATATTAAAACAACTTTTGTTTCTCCTACTGATCTTTCTGAGATTGAAAACTCAATAAACGAAAACACAAAAGTTATTTATATGGAAACACTCAGTAATCCATTACTGGAAGTTGCCAACATTCCTGAAATATCTAAAATCGCAAAGAAATACAACATTAAATTAGTAGTAGACAACACCTTTACTCCGATGGTATTTAGTCCGATAAGGTTAGGTGCAGATGTTGTTGTATACAGCTTAACAAAATATATAAACGGGGCTTCAGATGCCGTAGGTGGCGCGGTTTGCGCTAGTGCTGAATTTATAAACAGCCTTAAAGACGTAAACGATGGGGCAAGTATGTTACTTGGTCCTGTTCTTGATCCTATCAGAGCTTCCGGTATAACTAAAAACCTCAGAACATTACATATCAGAATGCGCCAACATTCGAAAAATGCACTGTATATCACAAAAAAACTTCGAGAACTGGGTGTAACAGTTTCGTATCCGGGATTAGATAATCACCCACAACACGAACTGACAAAAGCTATAAAGAATGATGGCTTCGGATATTCGGGTATGTTTACAATTGATACAGGTTCTTTAGAAAAAGCAAACAATCTAATGGAAGCTATGCAAAGAGACAACATTGGACTTCTTGCTGTAAGTTTAGGTTTTTACAAAACACTATTTAGTGCTCCGGGAACCAGTACTTCTTCTGAAATATCAGATAAAGAACAAAGTGAAATTGGCATTGGCCAGGGTTTAATCCGTTTTTCCATTGGATTAGACCACGATATCGAAAGAACGTATCAGAAAATTAAATCCTGTATGATAGAAGTTGGAGTTTTAGAAACTCATACAACCTGACACAAAATAAACAATTAATATAAAACCGATTTAACAGAAAACATACTGTTTTAATCGGTTTTTTTATATTTTTAACAATTATCATATATTAAGAACCAATACCATACAATTTTTCACAACTTAATAGATCTGTATAGTTTTGCACCCTCAAACATCACTTATTCTATTCCATCAATAAATATAATATGCGTAAAAAAGATATTTCATTATTCCAGGCCTTAATTCCAATTATAGTTCTTATCCCACTATTAGCTTACAATGTGATGGTATTTGATGACACTCTAGGTGGAGCAAATCAAATGGCTTTATTGATGGCTGCATTAGTAGCAGGATTTATTGGATACTACCATGGCTATGATTATGAAAAGATGTTCGATGGAGTAGCCAAAAATTTAAAAGCGACCTCTTCAGCTATCGTCATCCTATTATTTATTGGTTCCCTTGCCGGCACTTGGTTACTTTCGGGTATCGTACCGGCAATGGTTTATTACGGTCTTCAGATATTAAATCCAACTATTTTCTTATTTGCAACAGCAGTCATCTCAGCACTTATATCTGTCGCTACCGGAAGCAGCTGGTCAACTATAGCAACTATAGGTATTGCCCTGTTAGGAATTGGAAAAGCACTAGGATTACCGGAAGAAGTAATCGGTGGGGCTATAATTTCCGGTGCATATTTTGGAGATAAAATGTCGCCAATGTCCGACACTACAAATCTTGCACCTGCAATGGCAGGAACAGACCTGTTTACTCACATAAGATATATGACATTAACAACCTTTCCCTCAATGGGGATAGCTTTACTCATATACTTAATAATGGGATTTTCGTATAACGATTCCACTTCATCAGTAGATACACATGCAATTATCGGCTCTTTAGATGAAACTTTCAACATTACCCCGTGGCTATTTATAGTACCGGTCTTAGTAATTTTTATGATTATAAAAAAAGTTCCTGCCCTACCTGCTCTATTTATAGGAACACTACTGGGAGGTTTATTTGCATATATTTTTCAACCCCATTTAATACTGGAAATATCAGGAAGCGACACACTTAATTTCCAGATTATGTACAAAACAATTGTACAGTCAATGATTGGAGATATCAGCCTGTCGACGAATAATGAAATATTAGACAGTTTACTTTCTACAAGTGGAATGGCAGGTATGTTAAATACTATTTGGTTAATTATAACCGCAATGGTATTTGGGGGAATAATGGAAGCTATAGGAGCCTTACATGCTATTTCAAATGCTTTATTAAAATTAGGAAAAGGAATTGCTTCATTAGTCATTGCAACTACAGGAACTTCTATATTCTTCAATTTAACTGCTTCCGATCAATATCTTGCAATTGTAGTACCAGGTAGAATGTATGCTGATGCATACAAAGAAAGAGGCTTAGCTCCGGAAAACCTTTCAAGAACATTAGAAGATTCAGGTACAGTAACATCAGTTTTAATTCCCTGGAATACTTGTGGTGCTACTCAGGCATCAGTGCTGGGGGTTTCTACTATAGCATATGCTCCTTATGCATTTTTTAATATTCTAAGTCCTTTTATGACGCTGATCTTTGCTATTTTCAAAATAAAAATCAGAATGTTAAAAGATAATTCTTCGCCTGAAGATGAAAAAAACTTAGAAACTGTTAAACTGAAATAATAATTTATTGCAGGTGTTTTTTGTTCTATCACTTTGACTTTTTCACAAGAAAGTCTTTGTATTCTTCCAAATCTACAAGCTGTTTAGCTGTAGGTTTGGGAACTTTTAACTTGAGCTTTCTAAGTTCGCTATAGAGCATTTTTGCTACTAAAAGCCGCGCATACCTCTTGTCGTCACCGGGAATAATATACCACGGCGCATATTTCTTTGATGTATTCTTAATTGCTTCGGAAAAAGCCATTTTATAATCATCCCAGTATTTTCTTTCTTCGAAATCGCCTTTCGAAAATTTCCAGTTTTTTTCCCTCTCATTTATTCTTGAAAGCAAACGAACAGACTGTTGCTCGTTTGAAATATTGAGAAATATCTTTATAATTTTAGTTCCGTTTTGATATAAGTACCTTTCAAAATTATTTATCTGCCTGTACCTTTGCTTCCAAAACTTATTGTCTATATCTGATACTTTATTAATGTTTGGTATGTTTTCATTCAAAATAATTTCAGGGTGAACCTTCGTCACCAGAACATTCTCATAGTAAGACCTGTTGAATATGCCTATTTTGCCTTTTGGGGGTAACTTTTTGAAATGACGCCATAAAAAATCGTGACTTAGCTCCAGTTCACTTGGAACCTTAAAACTATGAACTTCGGTTCCCTGGGTATTTAAGTTTGATAAAACATGCTTTATTATTCCATCTTTTCCCGATGCATCCATCCCCTGCAACACAACAAGAACAGCATACTTAGAACTGGCATAAAGTTTAAATTGTTCCTCTGAAAGCTGTTTTAAAAATTTCCGTTTCTCTCTCTTATATTCATCTTCGGTCAACCCAATATCCAATACTGAATCATAATTATCTAAATCAAAATCTTTTGATGACTTCACCCTGTAATCAGACACTTTCATATTGATAATGATTTAAAATTTACTCAATTTCATACATACAGAAGCTAGCTCCTGCACATATAAAGTTAAACAAATTTTACCACATCATCTTTTGTTATACTTTTCCCTCCAAGAATTATTAATCTCTCTACCACATTTCGGAGCTCTCTGACATTCCCGCTCCAATCTTTTTGTTTCAATAAATCCAGAGCTTCACTTTCGAACAACTTAGTAGATATCCCCTGTTCTCCACAAATATTTTTAGAAAAATAACTCACCAACTCAGGTATATCATCTTTTCTTTCGTTTAGCGAAGGCACATTAATTGGTATTACGGCTAACCTGTGAAACAGATCCTCCCTGAATTTTCCTTTTTTAATTTCTTCCTGAAGGTTTTTATTTGTGGCAGCCACAACTCTTACATCAACAGAAATACTCTTATCTCCTCCAACTCTCGATATTTTGTTTTCCTGAAGTGCTCTCAAAACTTTTGCCTGTGCTCCAAGGCTCATATCTCCAATTTCATCCAGAAAAAGAGTTCCGCCATTAGCTAATTCAAACTTACCTTTTCTCATCTTATTTGCCGATGTAAATGCCCCCTTTTCATGTCCAAATAACTCACTTTCGATAAGTTCGGACGGTATAGCGGCACAATTCACCTCCAACATTGGAAATTTTTCTCTCTTACTCTTCTGATGAATCCAATGCGCTACTATTTCTTTACCTACACCATTTGGCCCCATTATCAATACTCTGGCATCGGAAGGAGCAATCTTTTCTATCATCTCCTTTATTTCATTCAACTCCTTTGATGAACCTACCATCTGATACTTCTTAGACACCTTCTTCTTTAGCTGTTTATTTTCAACAACCAAAGACCCTTTATCTAAAGCATTTCTAACCGAATTCAACAACCTGTTTAAATCCGGTGGCTTAGAAATATAATCATAGGCTCCTTTTTTAATTGTTTCTACGGCTGTATCAATATCCCCATGTCCCGAAATCATTAATACGGGCACCTCCGGAGAAATTTTCATTATTTCTTCCAACACCTCAACACCATCCATTCCCGGCATCTTAATATCGCAGATAACCAGATCAAGTGAAGTATTCTTTACAATTTCAAGCCCCTTATAACCATCTTCTGCATCCAATACATCATAACTCTTATCTTCATCCGTCAGAATGTTTTTCAAGACATTCCTAATACTTCTTTCATCTTCTATTATTAGTATTTTTGGCATAATATCTATTCTTATTTATTTTTTATTACATGTATATCTCTCTGCGGAAATGGAATAGTCACATTATTCTCCCTAAATATTTCATCAATCGCAAACCTAAGGTCACTTTTTATTTTCTGAATTCTAAACACATCATCTAAATAAAATACAAGATCAAAATTAAGAGAACTTTCTCCAAAATCCTGAAAAAACACCTGAGGATTAGGATTTTCAAGAACTTTATCGTGTTTTTCCGCAACTTTGATCAATAATTCCTTTACAAGCAATGTATCCGTTCCATATGCTACCCCTACAGATAAATTAAACCTTGTATCGAGCTCTGTTTGAGTCCAGTTAACAAGCTTTTCGCTCATGAAATAATGATTGGGAATTATCATTGTTTTATCTTCTCTGGTTTTCACCGTTGTAGTTCGCATACCTACACGCTCAACCCTACCTATAACCCCATCTATTTCCAGAATATCATTTACTAATAAAGTTCTGTCGAAAAGAATTAATATTCCGGAAACAAAATCGTTAAAAAGATTCTGCATCCCCAAACCAACTCCAACCAATAAAGCAGTAGAACCGGCAAGAATAACAGTAATATCAGTACCAAAGTATTTTAACAATGAAGAAATTGTAAAAAAGTATACAAAATATTTTACTATCTGGTGGAGAGAATAAAATCTGTTTAACTCATTTTGAGTTTCCTTTCCCCATTTTCGTTTTATCGTTCTTTCAACTACAACTTTAAATAACATCAAAACAAACCACGCAGCAAAAAAATACAAAAATATCACCACAATATCGCCTATATTAATTTCCTTTTGTTTTGTTGATATTAATGTAAAATCTAATACTTTATAAAATGCCTCAACAATATTTTCTATGAATGTCTTATCCATTTCCATAGTTCTTTATATGTAGGTTTATTTCCATACATCAATATTCCCGTTTTATAAATCTTAGAAGCAAGAATAGTTATTAATACAAAACTCGCTACCAGAATAAGCATAGAAGTAATAAGCTCCCAGGCAGGAACATCAAAAGGTATTCGTGCCATCATCACCACAGGCGAGGTAAATGGAATCATCGACAACCAAAAAGCAACAGGACCGTTTGGATTCTCCAAAACCATTAATCCGGAATAAAGTGCAATAATCAAGGGCAGAGTTACCGGCAACATAAATTGCTGTGTATCGGTTTCAGAATCAACAGCAGCCCCTACCGATGCAAACATTGCACTATACAAGAGGTAACCACTTGTAAAGAAAAAAGCAAATGCACCTACTATTAACACATAATTTAAATCGAAAAGCGATATTATTACTTCATGAATTTCATTCTCAAACTCAGGATTAATCGTACTATCAATTATCTCTTTATTGGGTGCATCTATTCCGAAAGCACTTTTAACTATAGATAACAGTACTCCCGACAATATGGTCCAGGTAGCAAAACGAGTTAAACCAACCAATGCCGAACCTAAAATTTTCCCCATCATAAGCTCAAAAGGCTTTACCGATGAAATAATCACCTCTACAATTCTGTTTGTCTTCTCTTCTATTACAGAACGCATCACCTGAACACCATAAACAAAAATAAACATATAGATCATTATTCCGGCCATTGCTCCGGTAGCCATTTGCATCAATCCGATCTTTGAATTTTTCAATTCGCCATGATAACTGACATATCGCATAGATACATCAACATCAGCATCTTCCACTATCTTTACACTTGTCCCTAACTTATTTAATTTTAATGACCATATTTTATCTCCAATATTATCTTTCAATTTGGCTATAACTGAATTAAGAGGGGTTTTATTTGAGAAATACTCTATAGAAGATGAAATTTCATCTAAATTATTATCAGCATTAAAAGGTATATGGATAAGTCCATAATATCCTCGTGCCTCAGCAGTATCGATCACCTCCCTTAAACCCGTTGTAGGGAAATATACATATTTAATACCCGGATCACTCTTAAAAGCATCTACAAAAAAAGAAGTTTCGTCGTATACACCGATTACTTTGTTATCAGTATTTATACTTGCCAAGAAAGCAATAATTGCAAAAACCAAAACCAGAAATAACGGACCTAATAACGACATAACAATGAATGACCTCCTTCTGACTTTTGTAATATACTCTCTTTTTATTATTAGTTTAATTTTATTCATAATTACAAAGGCTTAAAGCTTACTCAACATGTTGAATAAATATTTCATTAATACTCGGTATATTTTCTGCAAAACGGTGAAGTTCACCAAGTGTCATCAACTTCTTTAGCAACTCCTGAGAACTGGTTCCATTTATCATTTTTAAAGTAATATCTACCTGATCGTGGAAATTCTGATTTAATCTCGAACTTTCCACTCTAACAATATTATTTAGTTTTTCAAGATTGGGGACATCATAATCATTTATAGTAATATCGTACTTGTTATTTCTGTGATTTCTTTTTACTTCTCCTATTTCTCCATCAAGTACTTTATGCGAATTATCTATCAGAGCTATGTGGTCGCACATCTCCTCTACTGATTCCATTCTATGTGTAGAAAATAAAACTGTTGCTCCTTTATCTTTAAGCTCCAGGATCTCATCTTTAATTACCTGAGCATTTAAAGGATCGAAACCACTAAATGGTTCATCAAAAATTAACAGTTTTGGATCGTGAAGAACAGTAACAATAAATTGAACTTTCTGTGCCATACCTTTCGACAGTTGTCCGATTTTTTTATTCCACCACGAGGATATTTCAAACTTGTCGAACCAATACTTCAGTTTAATTTTTGCATCGTGATAACTCAGTCCTTTTAATTGCGCTAAATACAATGCCTGCTCCCCAACTTTCATATTTCTATAAAGCCCTCTTTCTTCCGGCATATAGCCTATTTGAGAAATATGTTTAGGCTGTAATACTTCATCATCAAACATTATAGTTCCCGAATCGGGGATTACAATCTGATTAATTATTCTGATGAATGTAGTTTTTCCTGCGCCATTAGGCCCTAACAAACCATATACACTCCCCTTTTTAACATCAATACTTAAATTATCTAGTGCAGTGTGTTCATGGTAGCTTTTTGTAACATTTTCTGCTCGGATCAAGCTCATGTAAATTATTATTTTGGGTTAAATCAAAAACTTTAATAATCCCTTACAAGTAAGTAAAAAAAAAGACGAATTCAAAAATTGAATCCGTCTTTAATTTATTTTTATAAAAAAATTATCAACCTAATTAAACATATCTTTTACTCTGTCGAAAAATGACTTATGAGACCTGCCAGGTTTTGGGGTTAACTCCTCGGAATCAAGCATTTCTTCAAACATCTTCGTCTGTTCATCAGACAGCCTTTGCGGAGTCCAAACATTTACATGAATCAAAATATCACCGGTTCCGTAACCTTCTAAACTCGGTAAGCCTTTACCTCTTAATCGCAGAATCTTCCCAGACTGCACACCGGCCTCCAAATTAATTCGAACTTTACCTCCAACAGTTGGCACATCTTTAGCACAACCTAAAGCTGCCTCTGCAAAACTAATATACAGATCATGGTGAAGATTATTTCCATCACGTTTTAATGATTCGTGCTCTATTTCTTCGATTATAACCAATAAATCACCGGGTACACCGTCTCCGGGAGCATCATTCCCTTTTCCTGACACCTTCAACTGTACTCCGTCCATTACTCCGGCAGGAATATTAATTGAAACTGTATCTTCCTGACGCTCCATTCCGTTTGCATCAGTTCCAGAAGGTCTTTTATCAACCATCTGACCGGCACCGTGACATGTAGGACATGTTGACGCAGTTTGCATCTGCCCCAGTATTGTATTTTGTATTCTTGTTACCTGTCCTGATCCATTACAGGTAGTACAGGTTTTATAAGTTACACCAGCAGCCTGTTTAAGTCGGTTTACTTTTATTTTCTTCTCAACACCGTTGGCCATTTCCTCTAAAGTAAGCTTTACTCTAATTCTAAGATTAGACCCACGCACTACTCTTCTTCCACGACCGCCGCCGCCAAAACCGCCACCGCCAAAATGACCGCCAAAAATATCGCCAAACTGAGAGAATATGTCTTCCATATTCATACCTCCGCCAAAACCTCCGCCGAAGCCTCCACCGGCTGCTCCACCCATTCCGGCATGACCATACTGATCATATCTGGCTCTTTTATTCCCGTCACTTAAGACTTCATATGCCTCAGCAGCTGCTTTAAATTTCTCTTCAGCAGTATGATCATCAGGATTTTTATCCGGATGATATTTTATTGCCATTTTACGATATGCTTTCTTTATTTCACTATCAGACGCTCCTTTAGAAACACCCAACACTTCATAATAGTCCTGCTTCATCTGTTAATAATTTGTGTGTTTTTCAGATACTACATTCATATACTCACCACCTTGCATGCGCAAAATTGAGCTCATAAATGTAGAATCAAATTTCTTAACCCCTTAAACATATCTCAGGGCAATTTTTTTTCAGCTATTTATAACAACAGCGTATTTTATTTAATACCTAGTATCACTTTCGGGAATCTTATTACCTTCTCCCCTAACTGATATCCTTTTTCAACAACATCGATAATCTTCCCTTTCAAATCATCGCTTGGCGCAGGAATCTGAGTAATAGCTTCATGGTGATCTGAATCAAATTCATCCCCTTGAGCAACCTCAACTTCCTTTAAATTCTTCTGTCCTAAAATATCTTTAAGCTTATTTTGAATTAACTTCACACCATCAACCAATGCTTGATCTTCAGACTTTTCAATCTCCACAATACCGCGGTCAAAATCGTCTAATACTGGTAGTAAAGCAATCATCAATTCGCTATTAGCAGTCTTAAAGAGATCAAATCTCTCTTTTGATGTTCTTCTTTTATAATTTTCAAATTCAGCGAAAAGTCTCAAATATTTATCCTTTTCCTTTGCTAATTCTTCTTTTAACTTCTCCTCTTCCGAAATCTTCTCTTCCGCAACATCTTCTGCAGACTCTTCCTGCTCTTTCACTTTATCATCAGAAGTTTTTCCATTTTCCTCAACCGTATCTTCTACTTTTGATTCTACTTCTTTATCTTTCAACTTTTCTTCTTTCTTCTTACTCATCTTATAAAAATACTTAATTAAAACAATGGTAAATACCGATATAAATATACCAGATACAATTACAATTGCGTCATCAAAACTGACACTATCAAATTGCTTGCCAAGTAAAGTAATATGACAAAGTGACACTATAATTTAGAAATTTCCTCTATTAATTTGTCACCACTGTATTTTTCAGCCAATTTAACCGCCTGATACAATTCTACACCTCTCAAATTTTTCCCAACTATAACGCCATTCTTATCTATCAAAAAATTAGAAGGAATTGACCTTACACCATATTTCTTATGAACATCCGAATTCCAACCCTTAAGTTCTGAAACCTGATATTTCCAGGATAACCTGTCATGCTTAATGGCATTCATCCATTCGAACTTTGCATTTATCTGTTTTTCATTTCCCTGCCTGTCCTGAAGTCCGTCTAATGACACCCCAAACACAGTAAAACCATTACCGGCATTAAGTTTTGAATCTCTAAATTTATCATAAACTCTTACTACGTTTGGATTCTCCCTGCGACAGGGGCCGCACCATGAGGCCCAAAAATCCAAAAGCACTAACTTACCTCTGGTTTCGGCTAACTGCATTACTTTCCCGTCAGGGTTTTTCAACGCAATGGCAGGTGCAATATTTCCTACCTCTACCCCTATGACTCTTTCAGGATTACTATCTTTATTATTCCCTGCAATTAAGCCACCCATCACTACTGTTAATATTACTGCTAAAAATATCTTCTTCATAATTTCTTCTTCAACTAATATATTGTTCTAAAAACTCTGCAACACCATCTTCACTATTCGAATTAATTATATCTAAATCAGGCAATAATTCTATCAACTTCTGATCTGCATTCTTCATAAGCAGCCCTTTCCCTACCCATGAAAGCATTTCATAATCATTTAGACCATCGCCAAAGGCAATTACTTCATCCGGTTTTATACCATTATCCTTCATCATTTCTTGCAGAGCTAAACCTTTAGAAATTCCTTTAGGCATTACTTCTACAACTGTATGCAGTGAAAAAAACACATCTGCTATTCCGTCTAAAACAGCTTTAAGATCTCTTTCCACCTCATTAAGTGCTTCTTTATTGTGAGAATAGAAATAAAATTTATTTACCCCCTTGCTATTTACACCTTCTCTATTTACCAGCTTCCGGTAAGAAAAACCGGAATGTGTATGGAAACGCAACAACTCTTCATTATCTTCAAATACCAACCATTCTTTCCCCTGATAAATATTAAGGTGAACATCCTTAGGCAGATCATAGCCCAATACCGATTCTACTACTTTTTCATCAAGATTATGCATGATCAGTTTTTCACCATCCCCCGAATAAACTCTGGTTCCATTAGATCCAATAACACAGGTATCCAGATCCAACTCCCCGGCTACTCCTTTTACATCAATATAATGACGACCGGTAGCAAGAATCACCTTTAGCCCTAAACCTGAAACTCTTTTTATTTCATTTTTAGTTCTTTCAGTCAAAGCGTGATTCGAATCCAACAATGTTCCGTCCAAATCACAAACTACTACTTTATATTCCATAAAACACATTTACCTCTCAGTAACAGAGACTTACCTCCAACACCGGATCATTATTTTTTTTGAGCTTGCAAATATATCACAATGCGTAACTGATAACAAGAATTATTCTTTTTTGTTCTACATTTGTATAGATTCTCATAATAATTATTTAATGAAGGATAAAAATATATTGGGCTATCGTGCCGCTTGGATTTCAATCATTGGAAACTTAATTTTATTCGTAGTAAAATATTGGGCAGGTATTAGCTCTGCATCAATTGCCTTAATCGCTGATGCATGGCACACTTTATCCGACAGTATATCATCTGTTATTGTATTACTGGGCTTTAAAGTTTCTTCAAAAAATAAAAATGAACGCAGACCTTTTGGCTATGGAAGAGCTGAATGGATAGCTTCTCTGGTTGTAGGAATACTATTGGCAATAGTATCATTTGAGTTTTTTAAAGACAGTATAGAAAGACTTTACAACGGAAAAACAGCCAATTACGGAACTCTTGCAATTATAGTGACAGTAATATCTATAATTGCAAACGAAGCTATGGCACAATATTCTTTTTATGTTGGGAGAAAAACTTCTTCCAGGTCGTTAAAAGCTGATGGATGGCACCACAGAAGCGATGCAATTTCATCGGCAGTAATATTAATAGGTATCTTTGTTGGCAAGTATTATTGGTGGATCGATGGTGCTCTTGGCATCACTGTTTCTTTTTTATTATTATATACTTCATACGATATTATTAAAGATTCTGTAAGTCCTTTAATAGGAGAAGAACCTGAAAAAAAATTAGTCGACAAGCTACATGGTTTTGCCAACGAGTGTTATGGCAAAGACATGAATATTCATCATATCCACATGCATAGCTATGGCGATCATATCGAAGTAACATTTCATATGGTTTTCCCTAAAACCATCACTCTTCAGGATGCACATGATGATGCTACAATGCTTGAACACAGAATTTATAACGATCTTGGAATGTATGCAACTATCCACATGGAACCGGAAGGAGATTCAGAAGACATTATTTAAAAAAATACATCACATAAAAACACTCTTTTTCAACAACTTAAAGCTCTGTTTTTTTTCATCATATAAATAGCTCTAAAAAATACTCGCTTTATCCTTTTTTAATTTAGAAATTTATGTACATTTGCAACCGCAAAACGGGAAAGCAATTTCCTAAAGGGCGATTAGCTCAGTTGGTTCAGAGCACCTCGTTTACACCGAGGGGGTCGGGGGTTCGAATCCCTCATCGCCCACAGATAAATGTAAAAGATTGTTAA
>JBDLJM010000053.1 GCA_039714315.1 Bacteroidota bacterium
TCTTTTGGGAATCCTTTTTTTGCATCTTTGTTATATAACAATTCAAATTTATTTATAAAGGCTTCAGCACCCAGTCTGAATATTTGTTGTTCTTCAGGCGAATTGGTGTTTATCAGCATCTTGTCTGTAAACTTACTGAGAAATAAATCCATTACGGTATTTTTTTCGCTGTTGGGTATTATTATTTCAACCAGATTATTAATAACATAGAGTTCTTTTCTGTTAAAAAAATAGATGTCGTTTTTTTTCGAGCCGCTGCACGAATTGAATACTTGTAGTATAGTTGTAGAACTGATAGCATAACCGAGTCCCAGACTGATATTTTTTATTGCATCTCTTCTATTCATACTATAATTTTCCTTCTTTTATTTGTTTTGCAGCATGGTTTGCAGCTCTTGCACTAAGAGCCATATATGTTAAGGAAGGATTTTGACTTCCCGAAGATACCATACATGAACCATCCGTTACATATACATTTTTTACAGCATGAATCTGATTGTATTTGTTTAAAACCGATTTTTTTGGATCGTTCCCCATACGGGCAGTTCCCATTTCGTGAATGGCATTTCCGGGGAAACTAGGTTCGTCAAATCCTTCGACATTGTAAAATCCGGCTTCTTTAAACATTTTAACTGCTTCTTTTTTTATGTCTTCCCTCATCAGCTTTTCGTTCTCCTTAAATTCACAGTCAAAAGTAACGGTAGGTAGTCCCCATTCGTCTTTGTTTTTATAGTCGAGAGTTATTTTGTTTTCGTAATACGGAAGATGTTCACCATATCCGGTCATTTCAATCTTCCAGGGGCCCGGTTTGGTCATTTCTTCTTTTAACTTGTTTCCAAAAGAAAAATTATTTAATGCTCTTCTCCAGTCCAAACGGCGTGCACTGCCCTGAAAAGAATAACCTCCTTTGTAATTTTGTTTACTTTCTACATTTCCGAGATTCCTGAATCGTGGGATATGAAAACTGCCTGGTCGGCTGCCATTGGATGTTTTATTTTCGAAACCATTAACTATAGCTCTGGCACCGACTTTAAAATGATGATCCATTAGATTGTGTCCTAACTGACCGCTGTCGTTACCCATCCCGTTAGGAAACCTTTCCGACTTAGACTGCATTAATAGACTTGTAGAAGCAACTGTAGATGCACATAGGAAAATCACTTTTGCATTATAAACAGTAACTTTTTTGTTAATTGCATCAATTACTTTAACACCTGATGCTTTTTGAGTTTCAGGATCATAGATGATTTCTGTTACAATCGAATCGGGTTTAAGAGTTAGATTGCCGGTACGTTCGGCTGAAGGCAGGGTAGAGGAGTTGCTGCTAAAATATCCTCCCAGAGTACATCCCCTGATACACTTGTTCCTGTATAAGCATTTAGATCGTCCTTCGTGAACTTTATCTCCGGTAATATGAGCAAACCTGCCTATGGTTAATCGACGGTCTTTATATTTTATTTCGAGTTGTTTTTTTAATTCTTTCTCAGCGCAATTAAGGTCAAATGGTGGTGATAAATGCTGATCGGGAAAGTGTTTCATGTTAAGATTTTCTCCACTTACACCAATATATTTTTCAACTTTAGTATACCAGGGATCTATGTCTTTATATCTGATTGGCCAATCTATTCCAATTCCTTCACGTTTATTTGATGTGAATTCCAAATTACTTAGTCTTAGGGCTTGTCTACCCCATGTTATCGATCTCCCTCCTACATGGTAGCCTCTAATCCAGTCGAATCTTTTTACCTCATTGTATGGGTGTTTTAAATCATCAACAAACCAGTGTCTGGATTCTTCATTAGTCGCATATCCGGTTCTGTTTTGTTTTTGTTGTTTGGCGAGATTTTTAGTGTCCGGTTTATTTCTGAATTCAAAGTCCCATACTTCTTTTTCGGCAGTGGGGTAATCTTTTATATGTTCAACCATTCTACCTCTTTCGAGGACTAATGTCTTTAACCCATTTTCACATAATTCTTTTGCAGCCCATCCTCCTGAAATTCCGCTTCCAATTACTATAGCATCGAATTTAGTATTGTTCAAATTATTTTTTGTCATTAGTGAAATTGAAACAGTAATTTTTTTACTGAACAAATTTATTCTTTTTGAGAGTTTCAGACAGGTGAAAAAAATCAATAAAATGGAGGGTAAATTAGTGAAAGTGGGTGCTTTTTATGGAAATGGAAAAAAATGGTTTATAAAAATTGTAAAAATTCACCATTTTCTATTTAATAAAGTTTAGGACTAATATTGTAATATCACATAGGAAATAAATTGATCCGTTATAAGTTAAGTCATTTCCTGGGAGGTTTAAAAATTATGCACATCATAACATAACCTAAACAGGAATAAATTGTCATCTTTCCCCTCAGTTAATTTTATTAACCCATTAATGTTGTAAATAATAGCTGTTTATTTAGGAGATGTTATTCCCTGTATATCAGTAAATTTAAGTTTTTAATAAGAAAATCATAATCTTAGCGAATTAATTGTCCAGTTTTTCCTATTGTAGTTTTAAAAGCTCATAGATATTGTTACTTTTGCAGCCAGAAAATTTTAATAGGTATGTTTGATAATTTTAGTGATAAGTTAGATAAGGCGTTACATGTACTTAAAGGTCATGGTAAGATTACGGAAGTAAATGTTGCAGAGACATTAAAGGAAGTAAGACGTGCTTTATTGGATGCTGATGTTAACTTTAAGATTGCAAAGGATTTTACTAATAGAGTAAAAGAAAGAGCACTTGGATCTGAGGTGTTGACTTCATTACAGCCGGGTCAGTTAATGGTGAAAATCGTTAAGGATGAATTGACTCAGTTGATGGGGGGTGACAGTGTAGGGATTAATCTTAGTGAAACACCATCTGTTATACTTATTGCAGGTTTACAGGGATCGGGTAAAACTACTTTTTCTGGAAAACTGGCAAACTATTTAAAATCGAAGAAAAGCAAGACTCCTTTATTGGTTGCCGGTGATGTATATCGTCCTGCTGCAATAGAGCAGTTGAAGGTTTTAGGTGAACAGGTGGGTGTTCCTGTATATACAGAAGAGGGAAGTAAAGATCCTGTATCAATAGCTAAAAATGCCTTAAAATTCGCAGCTGAAAATGGGAATAATCTTGTTATAATAGATACCGCGGGACGTTTAGCCATCGATGAAGAAATGATGAGCGAGATTAAAAACGTTCACACTGCAATTAAACCGCAGGAAACACTTTTTGTAGTTGACTCAATGACGGGGCAGGATGCTGTTAACACTGCAAAGGCCTTCAACGATGTGTTGGATTTCAACGGGGTTGTACTTACAAAATTAGATGGTGATACCAGAGGTGGTGCTGCATTGTCGATTAAGTCTGTAGTAAATAAGCCAATTAAGTTTATTTCAACAGGTGAGAAAATGGATGCTCTTGATGTGTTCTATCCTGAGCGTATGGCAGATCGTATACTTGGTATGGGTGATGTTGTTTCGTTGGTTGAAAGAGCTCAGGAACAATATGACGAAGAGGAAGCCAGAAGAATTCAAAAGAAAATTGCTAAAGATCAATTCGATTTTGAAGATTTCATGAAGCAGATCCAACAAATCAAGAAAATGGGTAACATGAAAGATTTGTTAGGGATGATTCCCGGAGCCGGAAAAGCTTTAAAAGATATAGATATCGATGATGATGCCTTTAAAGGAATTGAGGCAATTATTCAGTCTATGACCCCTAAAGAACGCCATTTTCCAAAAACGATAAATGGTAGTCGTAAAAAACGTATTGCAAAAGGTTCGGGATCATCTATTCAGGATGTGAACAGGCTGTTGAAACAGTTTACTGATATGAGTAAAATGATGAAAATGATGCAGGGAGGCGGAATGGCAAAATTGTCTAAAATGATGGGTGGAGCTAAAGGAATGAGATAAATAATAAGTTTATATATACAAAAAGCCGAAGTTTTTATGCTTCGGCTTTTTTTAGGACTAGTCAATTTAAATATTGATTTAATTAATTATACCCCCCTTAAGCACTTTTTTTATACTCTGAATTATTCTTTCTTTTTATTGAGGGTATTATATCATTCAATATTTCATCAATTTTTTCATATGGAGTGTTTGGCATTAAAATAAGGTGAGTAGTGTCTCTTTCAGTTGCTAATTGCCACTTTTCAATAACATCTTGTTCCGGAGCAGGAAGTACAACAGTAATAGAGTTATTGTTGCGCAGAACATTTATTTCATTTTCTTTTAACTTATTAAAAGTGTATTCTGCTTTTTTCAAACTATCATTAACTCTCTCTTGCAATCCTTCTTTGCCAAGGCTTTTTATTGCATACCACCATACCAATGGACTAAATCCGTTTCTTGAGCCCGGTATTGTAGTATCGTCGCTTCCTATGTAAGCAATAGATTTTGAAATTCGGTCGATGTTATTTTTCTTGGCAATTACAACACCTGAAGGTATTGGTGACCCCAGGAACTTATGACCGCTAATAGAAATACTATCTGCTCCATCTTTGAAATCAAAATTAGGTTTAGGATCTAAGAAAGGAGCTATCATTCCCGATAGGGCTCCGTCGGCATGAATGTAATAGTCCTCAATCGCCAGATCATCCATTATTTCTTTTATCTTACTCAGGTCGTCTTTAGCTTCGGTCATGGTAGTCCCAATGTTAGCAAAGATAATTGGCGGCATATGTCTGTTTCTCGCAATGGTATCTTTTAGGTCGTTATAATCTATTTCTCCATTGTTTTGTGATTTAATTACAACCCTTTGCATGTTTAGTATTCTGAGGTTCTTGTTTACAGAATAATGTGTGTTTTGAGAAAAATATACCATCCCTTTAGGGTAAAGTTCTCTTGCAAGATATAGACCGTACATATTTCCTTCCGATCCACCGTTGGTGACATAGCCCCACCAGTTATTTTTTGGAGCACGTAATAAGTCGGCCATGAATTCTATTACTTCACGTTCCATCTCTCTTGAATCAACTTTCCATGTAGAAGGCATAAATGGATCTCCAAGGTTGTTAATTGGGAATTTTAAGAACTTGTTCAGTTCTTCGTAGTTAAAGTCTTTAGAAACCGGATACCCTAAAAAGTTTTCAGTGTGATTCTTGATGGCCTCATAAAGGTTATCTAGCTTTTGTTTATCTTTTGTGTTGAGTTCTGTATTCATACTGTTTGTATTATTCTATAGGCGTAAAGTTATTAATACTGAGTTGTATTTAGTTGTTTGTTCTTGTATATGTTGATTAATTAGAAAATAAAACTAATAATGCGGGTAAATAAATGAAAAAACAATAATTTTGTTATAGTTTAAATATTGATTCGGAAAATTATTCTATTATGGATGAAATTGACAAGAAAATTCTCGGAGCATTGCAAAAAGATGCACGAATGACCATGAAGGAGCTGGCAAATGAAGTTGGGATTTCAACAACTCCAGTTTATGAAAGGGTTAAACGGTTGCAGCGTAATGGTACTTTGAGCTTTAAGGCTGTTGTTGATAAGAAAAAGGTGGGATATTCAATGATTGTTTTTTGTCAGGTTACGTTGAACAGTCACGAGATCGACACGATAAATAACTTCGAAAAGCGAATAAATTCTTTGCCGGAGATAGTAGAAAGTTATCACACAGCCGGAAGTTTCGATTATTTACTGAAAGTTATTGTAAAAGATATGAATCATTATCAGTCATTTTTAGTCGAAAAATTATCCTCTACAAAAGTTATGGCTAATATTCAGAGTGTATTTGTAATGAGTGAAAAGAAGGTTTCCTTCGATGTACCCATAGTTTAGGCAGGAGTATAACTGTTGCATTATTTACTGAAGGGAAGTTGCTCTATTCTTTAGTTTCTTCTTTTACTGCATTTTGATAAGCTCCCAAATCAATCTGGCCCGGTTTGTTTCTTTGTTTTTTCAGAATATCGAATGGTACATCGTTGGCAATTTCTAACTTTCCTGAACCAACAGCAGCAGATTCATCTGTTATTCTCATATCGTTGATATATTCATCCCAGAAATGAGGTTCTTCGTTTATTATTGTGTTTTCAAATAATGGATTACCTTCAATCTCAAAATCTAATTCCTTATCTCTGTTTGTATACTTTATTAAGTTGTTTTCAAATTTGTAATTGAAGTTAGCATTATTGTTTCCCGAAAGTACTAACTCATCCTGATTATTACCGTATATTATACAATTACCAAAATATGCTTCGTCCAGATTTCTCGAAATAATTGAACCTTCATTACTTTCATACCAGTTACTGATAAAAACCGAAGGTGTTTGACGCACTGAGTTACTCCAGTAGTTGGCAAATGTAGAGTGTTTAAAATTGTATTTACCTCCAATTTGCAGTGCCAACGAAGTTCGTCCGCAGTTGCTTATTACTATGTTCTCTCCTTCTATATGTGATCCCTGCGCCAAAACTCCAACTATGCTTTGATTGTAAATTTGTGTATTCAACAATTTTAGAGTAGGATTTGTAGAGTTTCCTATTGAGTCTGCTCTTACCCCAATTTGACCGTTTTTGATTATAGCATAATCAATTATATTATCCTTTGAAGCCGGATAAAGCCAAATCATTCCCCATTGACCGGGAACATCGGTGTAAGCGGGTTCCAGTCTGTCTCCTTCAAAAACAACTTCGTTGTCGAGTTCACCATGAACCCTGAGACTTGCATCTTTATATACTATTAATCCCGAATTGTTGTGGAAGTGGATTCTCGATCCTGCCTGAATATCGAGAGTTTTTGCAGAATCAACTACAGCATATCCGTATATTACATATGGTTTTTCATTTGTCCACAGATCTTTATTTACAACAAAAAAAGATTCTCCTTTTGGAGGATACAGAAATTCGGCATCCTGAACCAGGGTGACCAGTTTTACATCTTGTTGAAATGTATTTGTGCTAAAAACTATTGAGTCGGTATATAAAGGATTTGTTACCTGATTATAGTCGATAGTAGTTTCTATAAATATAAATATACTGTCTTTAGGTGCAATTTCAATGTCATTTTGAATGTTACCGCTTCGTCCGTCGATGTTTATTCTGTACAAAGAAGCATCGCCACGACCTAATTTAACTTCAGGGATATTTACCCATTCATCCTCCTGATTGTAAACTTTCAGTACTCTGGTTGATGAACCAATATTTGTAAAAACTGTATCGAGGTAGATGGTATCTGAAGAGAATTTAAGATTTGTGCTTGCCTGTTTTGCATTAAAATCTTTTCTGCACGAAGAAAAAGCAAGTACTGTAAGTAGAATTGTGATATATATAAGTTGACTTTTCTTCATTGATATTTATTCTTTTGATGATATTAAGAATTGCCTGGCGAAGATATAGTTTTCGGGTGAAAGCTCAAAGTTGATTTCCCGGATTACAGTAATTAGGTGTTATGGTTTATATATGATTCCGGAGACTGTTAATTTGGCTAAAATAAGTGTTTGTAAATCGATTTTTTGTATTAAATTTGCAGCGCTCTATTTTAGAGGTCAAATGTGGTGTTTGGCTTTCTATATTTTATAGATCCCAACTTACCTGAGGGATTCTGTAAATTTTAATAGCATTAACTTAAAAAAAGTTTTTGCCATATAAGAATTATTAACTATTTTTGCAGTCCGAAAAAAGAAAAAAAGGATTTTAAAGAAATACGATAGAAAATGAAAAAAGGAATCCATCCAGAAAATAATAGAGTTGTTGCCTTCAAAGATATGTCGAATGGCGAAACTTGGTTGACTAAGTCAACAGTTGAAACTACTGACAAAATCGAAGTAGAAGGAGTTGAGTATGATTTAGTGAAATTAGAGATCTCTAACACATCTCACCCGTTCTATACAGGTAAAACTAAATTGGTTGATACGGCAGGACGTATTGATAAATTCAAGAACAAATACGCGAAATTCAAAAAGTAATTTTGCTTATAACATATATAAAAGCCTCCCGAATTGGGGGGCTTTTTTTATGGGGTAAATTTAAAGTCTAAATCGACATCAGGAGATTCACCGAGCAACCGCTGAAAGCGAAAGTGCCAGCGAGGTAAAGTTTAAAGTTATGCACGGGTGATGGTTTCTGAGTCTGTTTACTGACAGGAGTAGAAGGGAAGGTTCAAAAGTTTTTCTCTTCCGATTTTTTGAGATTAAGTCTATGATATTTGTAGAGCTTGCTTATATTTGAGCTGTGGAAAACAGAGCATGTGCAGTGTTCGCAAATTTAAAATCTTAATGAATTACATTTTATTTGATGGTGAAAGCAGAAATGATCTTTTGCCATTGACCTATACCCGCCCGGTCGCGGATTTACGCGTTGGGATATTGACTATTCGCGAAAAGTGGGAAAAGTATCTTGGCTATACTACAACAACATTAACTGAGGATTATTTAAGTGCTAAGTATCCTTTGGTAGAAGCCGAAATAAACTTAATGATTAACTCTTCTTTTTGTCCTACAGAAAAACTTGTAGATCTTTGTAAAACTCTAAATAAAAGAGAGGCTGTTTATTGTAATGATCAGCTTGTTGCATTTGTGTCTGTAGAGGATGAAGAGCCGGTATTAGCAGAGTATAAAAGAATTGATTTCGCAGGAGAGTTAATTGAGATTAACTATCCCTGGGATATATTTAAAAATAATGCGCAGGCTTTAAAGAATGATTTTGAACTGATTACGAAAGGAAGGGTTTCACAGCCTATTAGCGAAACAAATAGAGTTTTAAATCCGGATTTAATTTTTATAGAGGAAGGTGCCGAAGTAGAGTTTGCAATTCTAAATGCCAAAGATGCACCAATCTATATTGGAAAGAATGCTAAAATTTTAGAAAATGTATCTGTACGCGGAGGACTTGCACTTTGCGATCACAGTGTTATAAAAATGGGTGCTAAAATTTACGGAGCTACTACAGTTGGACCTTATTCTACAGTTGGAGGTGAGGTGAAAAATACTGTTTTAACAGGTTATTCAAATAAGGGACATGAAGGATACCTTGGAGATGCAGTTCTTGGTGAATGGTGTAACTTAGGAGCTGATACGAATAACTCTAACCTAAAAAATAATTACGAAGAGGTTAAAGCCTGGAATTATCCCGAAGGTAGATTTATCCCGACAGGTCAACAGTTTTGTGGTTTAATAATGGGCGACCATTCCAAAACAGGAATTAATACCATGCTAAACACCGGTACTGTGGTTGGAGTTAGTGCAAATATATTTGGAGCAGGATTCCCGAGAAATTTTATTCCGTCTTTCAGTTGGGGAGGATCAGGAAAATCTATCACTTATCGTTCTGATAAAGCTATAGCTACAGCGAAATTAGTAATGGAAAGGAAAGGGGTTGAATTTACAGAAACCGATAAAGATATATTTCAACATATTTGTGAAGAAAGTTCACGGTATAGGAGAGGATAAGGAGTCGGAAGTCAGGAGTCGGAAGACAGAAGTTTAAAGTCGATGAGGCATTCCCGTCTTCCGTCTTCCGTCTTCCAACTATACCTCAATTTCGCCGCTAAAAACAAAAGTAGCGGGTCCTTTAAGGAAAACATCTTCGAACCCGTTATCTACAGGGGTGAACGAAACTTCCATATTACCGCCTTCTACATTTATTTTAACGGTGTTATTATTTAGTATACCTTCTTTATATGCCGATAGGGCTACGGCTGTAACGCCTGTGCCGCATGCCAGAGTTTCTGCTTCAACACCCCGCTCAAAGGTTCTGACCTTTATTGTATTGTTACCAAGATTTTCTGCAAAATTCACGTTTGTTCCTTCTTCAAAATACGGAGCACCGTTTCTGATTTCGGAACCTTTTTTCTGAACATCCAGTTCGGCAACACCACTCATGAATTCGACGTGATGGGGAGATCCGGTATTTAGAAAATAGTGATCCTGATTTTCTACAACAAAATCTACATTCATCATCTTTAAATTAACTAACTCGTTCTCAAAAGTAGCTTCATGTTCCCCGTCAACGGCAATAAATTTTGTTGAACCTTTTATTAGTTCCATTTGCTTTGCAAAGGCAACACAGCATCGGCCACCATTACCGCACATTGTACCTTCGAATCCGTCAGCGTTGTAATAAATCATTCTGAAATCGTAGTTGTTGTCAGGTTCAAGTAGTATCAATCCGTCACCACCAACACCAAACCTGCGGTCGCACAGTTTTTCTACAAGTTTGTTGTCACCTTTAGGAAACCCTAAATCCATGTTGTTGATCATAACAAAATCGTTGCCGGCCCCCTGATATTTATAAAATTTGATTTTCATATTGCTTGTTTCATTTTCAAAAAAAATCACCCTCCGTAATTCTTAATATGTTTCCATGAGAAGTGATTGCTTCTACAAAAGTATTTATTTCAGGCATTAAATCATTACTTACACAATAAAGTTAAAAAATGTTAAGTATTTAAAATATGATAATATTTTTTGCGAATTTTAGTTTTAATATAAGATGAATTTGCGTGAGGGATAGAGCGGTTACCCCGCAGAGAGTCATTGCTTTGTGAAACAAAAGTGATGGCGATCGAGGAGTATGAGCGAAAGCCCGACCTTTGTAGCATTTAACACAGGATGCTGTTTATTAAGATTTTTTATTGCTACAAAGGGCACGCCCTAAATATAAAAACTATAAACAAATGAATTTTAAGAATATTCTATTTGCCGTTACAATTTCAGTAATTACTGCAGGAGTTACAGTTTATCTTATTGATAAAAAAGATATTGAGCTTGTAAAAGAATCTGTAGGTACTCCGGTGTCATTTGTGAGTAATTCAAGGAATAATATGTCGCCTTCTAATTTTACGAAGGCAGCCGAGTCGACTGTTAATGCAGTAGTACATGTTACAAATGTTATGGAAGGTTCTCAAAGAAGAAGGTCTGATTTAGATTTTTTCTGGGGCGGTGGGTCTCAGCAACGTTCACAGCCAATGGTGGGTAGTGGATCAGGAGTTATTATTACTCAGGATGGCTATATAGTTACTAATAATCACGTAATAGAAAAATCACAGTCGATCGAAGTTACTTTGAATAATCAGAAGAGATACACTGCAAAAATAATAGGTACAGATCCGAAAACTGATATTGCTCTTTTGAAAATAGAAGCCGATAAATTACCTAATATCACCCTGTCTGATTCCGATAATATCAGATTAGGTGAGTGGGTATTGGCTGTAGGGAATCCTTTTAATTTAACATCAACTGTAACGGCTGGAATAATCAGTGCTATAGGCAGGGATATTCGCCTTTTGGGACAATCGGGGATAGAGTCGTTTATCCAGACCGATGCTGCTGTAAATCCCGGTAATAGCGGGGGAGCATTGGTGAATACTAATGGGGATTTAATTGGGATAAATACAGCAATTTCTACTCACACGGGGTCTTTTGAGGGCTATTCTTTTGCGGTACCGTCTAATATTGTGAAAAAAGTAGTAGAAGATTTAATAGAATACGGACAGGTTCAAAGAGCATATCTGGGAATAAATATTCATGAGTTAAATAATGAAGCGGCAAAGCGATTAGAGGTAAAAGATACTGAAGGTATTTATATAAGTGGCTTTTCAGATTCCGGATTTGCAAGTGAAAGCGGATTAGCAATAGGAGATGTGATTTATAAAATAGATAATAAAAATATTAAAACTTTTGCTGATTTACGAGGTTATCTTGCATCTAAAAGACCCGGAGATGATGTAAATGTAAAAGTTAAAAGAGGTGGCAATAAAGAAACATTAAGAGTTAAACTTACTAATTCGTATGGAACAACTGAGTTAAATAAATTAGAAGAAAAAGATGTATTAGAAATGCTAAATGCCGATTTTAAACCTTTGAGCGACAAGGAAAAGTATCAGTTAGGAGTAAGAGCAGGTGTAAAGGTTCTAAATATTGGTGATGGGTTATTACGTAAGGCTGGGATAAAAGATGGTTTTATTATACTAATAATCAATAAGCAGTGGGTAAGAAGTAAAGAAGATATAGAACGTATAATATCAGGGAATGATAAGGCTGTTTTAATGGAGGTAGTAAATAATGAAGGTTATGTTGATTATTATGCCGTCAAAATGTAATAAAGTGTAAATTTAACACAATAAAAGCGCTGTAAATCAGCGCTTTATTTTTTAGTTTTTTCTTTTGTAATTGGGTGCTCATATATAGATTTGCCGGACAACAACAATAACAACAACAATAATGCAATTAGTGAAGACCGAGGAAAAATTCTTTGAAAAAGAATTATCTCAACAGGCTGAAAAAAGAAAGGCAGCCGTGGAGTTTATAAAAATTGTAAACGACCTGTGGTTCGATAAATCAATCGAACTTTTATTATTCAGAAACCAGTTGATGGATATCAATGTTAGTGAGGTTTTAAACTTACAGGAATATGCACGTAAGTTTGTAAATAAACCAATTAACATTCATAATACTCTTTCAATTGCAAAAGAGATAGCTAAGCTGAATCTCCATCCATCAAGAATAGACATAGGTAAATTAGCATATGAGCATGCCTTGGAGGAGGATAAATATGAAACATGTGCTCATTTTGTGATGGACAAACTGGTTGACATACTCAAGCAGAAAAAAAGTCCTATTTCGCCAAAAGATGTAGTCCTATATGGTTTTGGTAGAATCGGGCGTTTATTGGCCAGAGAGCTGATGCTTCATGCCGGAAGGGGTGAGCAGTTAAGGTTACGTGCAATAGTTACCAGAGGGGTAATAGATGAAAAAAATCTTGAAAAAAGAGCTGCACTTTTGAGGAATGACTCTGTGCACGGACATTTTCCCGGAACTGTAGTTACCGATATTGATAAAAAGGCTCTGATTATAGATGGCACAACTGTATTTATGATTAGCGCTGATAACCCTGATAAAGTTGACTATACAAAATATGGCATTAATGATGCGCTTGTGATAGACAATTCGGGAGCATTTAGGAATAAAAGTGCTTTAGGTCGTCATTTAAAGTCAAAAGGGGCTGCTAAAGTTCTGTTAACTGCACCTGCAAAAGGAGTTCCTAATATTGTATATGGTGTAAATCACGAAGAATTTAATAATAAGGAGAATGATATATGGTCGGCAGCTTCATGTACAACCAATGCAATAAGTCCAGTCTTAAAAGTAATTGAAGATAATTTAGGTGTAGAAAAGGGACACGTAGAAACCATTCATTCATATACGAATGATCAGAATCTTGTTGACAATATGCATGGTAAATACCGTAGGGGCAGGGCAGCAGCCGTAAATATGGTTATTACTGAGACCGGAGCCGGTAAAGCCGTTTCAAAGGCTATTCCGTCGCTTGAAGGAAAACTTACCTCTAATGCAATTAGAGTGCCGGTACCTAACGGTTCCCTGGCAATATTGAATTTAAATATTAGTAAAGAAACAAATATTGAGGATTTAAACAATTTGGTGAAAAAATACTCTCTTGACGGTAAGCTTGTAGAGCAAATTAAATTCTCTCTTAATAATGAATTAGTATCATCAGATATAATTGGTGCTCCAACTCCTGCGATTTTTGACAGTCCTGCTACGATTGTTTCCGAAGATGGTAAGAATATAGTGCTTTATGTTTGGTATGATAACGAATACGGTTACAGCCGTCAGGTTATCAGGTTAGCAAAATACGTTGCAAACGTACGTCGCTACAGATACTATTAATACCAATCACAAAGCAAAATGACCGATATAAATTGCTTCTATTTTCCTTATTCTACATTAAAAAATAGTTCCGTCTAGGCTTAGCCTAGATGCAAAGATTTTTTGCCTCGTCTAAGAAAATTATATTTCAATTTATTTATCAATCATTTTGAATCGTAATTGGTATAATACGTATATTTTCAATTTTCTATTTCTCCCGTATTGAATTTATTCAGTGCGGGAGTTTTTATATTTACCTTATTGAGAAAAACTGTTATTAATGTAAAAAAATATTAATAATTTGTAATTAACTTAAAAATGTATTTGCTTTTTTTAAATTAGCATGGCTTATTATTAAGGGTTTACTATAGCCCGTATTTATACTGGTAATAGAATGATATTAAAGTTAACGATAATTAGTATTCTGGTTTTTGTAATCAATATCCCTTTTGGTTATTGGCGTGCAAATGTTAGGAAGTTTTCTCTTCAATGGGCTTTGGCTATCCATATTCCTGTTCCTTTTATTATTCTCTTAAGGATTTATTCTGATATCGGATTCGCATGGTATACTTATCTGTTTTTGATAAGCGCATTTTTTCTTGGACAAAGATTAGGTGCTTATGTTTTAAAAGGTATGAGTTTGCGCTGTAGCAATACCGGATCCTGTTTAACTATGGATTTGATTAGATGCTATATCAGCCGGAGTTGAGTTATACCAATGCACTTTGATGTGTATTTGATATTATTGTGTTGCACGGGCCTTGCTCAAAGTGAAGTGTTTATTTTGTTTTTAAGTTACATATTTCAATATTATAGTCTATTGCGAATTGATAGGCTTTTATATGATTAAATATATGTCGTTGAATGTTATAAATTATAACAAATTCCATATATTCGTGTGCACTATTTTTAACAACAAATAAACATAAAAATAATGAGTACATATAAATCAGATCTGGAAATAGCCCAGGAAGCCGAAATAAGACATATAACTACTATTGCCGATAAATTAGGTGTAAGTCATGACGACCTTGAGATGTATGGTAAATACAAAGCAAAACTGCCCTTAAGTCTGATAGATGAGGAGAAAGTTAATAAGAGTAATCTTATTCTTGTTACAGCACTGACACCTACTCCGGCCGGGGAAGGAAAAACAACTGTTTCGATTGGTCTTACCGAAGGGATGAATAAAATAGGTAAGAAAACAACGGTAGTATTGAGAGAACCGTCTTTAGGTCCTGTGTTTGGTATTAAGGGTGGTGCTGCCGGTGGTGGTTATTCTCAGGTAATACCGATGGAAGATATTAATCTTCATTTTACAGGTGATTTCTCGGCAGTGGAAAAAGCGAATAACTTATTGGCGGCACTGATAGATAATAACCTACAGAGTAAGAAGAGGAATTTAGGTTTAGATCCCCGTACTATACTTTGGAAGCGTGTAATGGATATGAATGACCGTTCGTTAAGAGATATCACAATTGGTCTTGGAGGTACAATGAACGGAATTCCCCGTCAGGATGGTTTTAATATTACGCCGGCATCAGAAATAATGGCTATTCTCTGTTTGGCAAACGACAGAGAAGATCTTAAAACTAAATTAGGTAATATACTGGTTGGTTTTACCTTTGATAAAAAACCGGTTTATGCCAGAGATTTAAATGCTGTTGGGGCTATGGCAATGCTGTTGAAAGATGCAATTAAGCCAAATTTAGTTCAAACTTTAGAGGGGAATCCTGCAATATTGCACGGAGGACCTTTCGCAAATATTGCTCAGGGAACAAATTCTATTATCGCAACAAAAATGGGACTTTCAAATTCTGATTATGTTGTAACGGAGGCCGGATTTGGTTCAGATCTTGGAGCAGAAAAATTCCTGAATATTAAATGCGGCTATGGTGGGTTGTCGCCTAAAACGATTGTTATAGTTGCAACAATCAGGGCATTGCGTCACCATGGAGGCGTAGCTAAAGATGATATTAATAAGCCAAATGTTTATGCAGTTGAAAAAGGATTTGCAAATCTGGAAAAACATATCGAAAATGCTCAGATGTACGGAATAGAACCGGTTGTAGCGATCAATAAATTTGTAACGGATTCTGATGAAGAAGTAGAGTTGGTAAAAGAACTTTCTGCCAAGATGGGTGTAAAATCTGTTTTATCCGAAGGATGGGAGCACGGTGGAGAAGGAACAACAGAACTTGCTAAAGTTGTTGCAGAAGTTGTAGATAATCAAACGGAAAAGATTACACCGCTTTACAATTGGGACAATAGTATTAAGGGCAAGATTCTGGAAATTTCAGAAAAAACCTATGGAGCCAGAGAGGTTAAATATCTGCCATCTGCAAACAGGAAAATAAAACAGATTTCTGATTTAGGCTTAGATAAATTGCCAATTTGTATGGCCAAAACTCAAAAATCATTTTCCGATGATGAGAAAAAGATAGGCAGGCCGGAAGATTTTATTATCACTGTACGTGATATAGAAATAGCCTCAGGTGCCGGATTTGTGATACCTATTACAGGTAAAATGATGCGTATGCCGGGATTACCTGCTATACCAGCTGCAGAGGGGATGGACATTGATAATGAGGGTAATATTAGCGGATTGTCATAATTATTTTTTAAAATAAATTGAAGAAGTCATCCATTTGGATGACTTTTTTTTTATATATTTAAAGGACATTCTAGT
This sequence comes from Bacteroidota bacterium, assembly GCA_039714315.1. Lineage (NCBI taxonomy): Bacteria > Pseudomonadati > Bacteroidota > Bacteroidota bacterium. The sequence continues at coordinate 16,287 of JBDLJM010000053.1, forward strand.
AACTTAAAATTCGTAAAAGTATGACAATAACATTCAACGAACTTAGGCGTATTAAAGATAACCTACCTTCCGGTTCAATTCACAAAATTGCAGATGCACTGAATCTATCCGATGAAAGTGTCAGAAATTATTTTGGTGGTCACGATTTTGATCATGGAAAATCAATGGGAGTCCATATAGAACAGGGTCCTGATGGTGGGATAGTGGAGTTAGATGATGATTCAATATTGTTATTTGCAAAAAGAATAATTGGAGAGAGTTGATACTGATTTTTTCTTTACGTAATTACTAATTGTATTAAAATATAAAGGCTGTTTTAGAATAATGTATTCTGAAACAGCCTTTTTTCCTTACAATAAAGGAATAAGAAAATTTATGATTCACTTAAAACAGCTGGAGCAGTTTTATATTTAGCGTCCACATCTCCTGTCAGAGTGTTCATAAAGGTAACAATGCTTTTTGCCTGCTCGTCCGAAATATCTTTACCCAATTCGGCTTTCCCCATCATCTTAACAACTTCAGACAGGTCTGACATACTTCCGTCGTGCATGTAAGGCCCGGTTTTTTCAATGTTTCTCAATGAAGGAACTTTGAACATAAACTTGTCCATATCGTTTTTAGTTTCCTCATATTTACCCATGTCAACTGTGCCGCTCAAATAATCTTCGTATTTTCCAAATACCGGGAATTTCTGCATCATAGCTCCTCCCAGTACAGGACCTGAATGACATGCTATACAACCCTGGTCGATAAATGTTTTTAAACCTTCTTTTTCTGCGTCGTTAAGAGCTTTATCATCTCCTGCAAGGTATTTGTCGAATTTAGAAGGTGTAATCAATTCTCTTTCAAATACACCAATTGCCTTTTTGATGTTGTCATAAGTAATAGGATCTTTATCATCGGGATAAGCCGCTGCAAACATCTCTTTATAGAAATCTACTTTTTTCAGTCTTTTTACCAAAAAATCTTCTGATGGAATATTCATTTCAACAGGATTTGTAACCGGCATTCCGGCCTGTTCCTCAACATCCTTGGCTCTGCCATCCCAGAATTGGGCAAAATGGAAAGCGGCGTTTAATGTTGTAGGAGAGTTTCTGGTTCCTTTCGACTTTCCGTCATCTCCATCGGAAACAGGTTCGCTGTCAACACCAAAATTGTTTAAATCGTGGCAGGTATTACAGCTTTGTGTCTGGTCTTTCGATAGTCTGTTGTCGAAGTACAAGGCTTGTCCCAAAGCTACTTTTTCGGCAGATGTTGGATTATCCGGGTTTACCGATTCTTCCGGAAGAACCGCAAAAAAAGTATTTGCGCTGGTTTTTAATTCTTTCCATTTTTTATCGGAAGAAGAAACAGGGTCTTTTACAGGATCTTTTTTCTTCTCAGAATCGTTTCCGCAGCTCGTTAAAAATACTGCTGCCAGCCCTAGAGTTAATAAGGAAAATTTCATAACTATGTAAAAATTAAAAGTTTATATAAAAATAGTAAATGAAACTTAATTATCTTTGCTATCTGATTGATATTAATTATGATACTATAGTTATCGGAAATAGAATATTGAGCAGCATACTATATAAAACAGAAAGCTTATTGACTGATTTTTATTGATTTCGACAATGCAACTGCCTAGAAGTTAGGTGATAGATTATATTTTTCATAGAAATTCTCAATTGTTTCCAGTACTTCTTCAGGTGTATCTACAATTGTGATCAGATTCAGATCTTCTGCATTAATATTTTCATATTCGCTAAGTAATGTTGATTTTATCCAATCCAAAAGTCCTGTCCAGAATTTACTTCCAACCAGTATTATAGGGAATTTTCCGATTTTTTTTGTTTGTATTAATGTAAGTGCCTCAAACATTTCGTCTAAAGTGCCAAAACCTCCCGGCATCACAACAAATCCCTGAGAATATTTTACGAACATTACCTTTCGCACAAAGAAATAATCGAACTCTATATTTTTGTCATTATCAATGTAAGGGTTGAAATGCTGCTCAAACGGCAGTTCAATATTCAGACCAACCGATGTTCCTCCTCCTAAGTGGGCTCCTTTATTTCCCGCTTCCATAATACCGGGGCCACCTCCGGTTATTATTCCAAATCCTTTTTGAGTTAAAGTATAGGCTATCTCTTCAGTCAGTTTATATAAGGGATTGTCGTTTTTTGTTCTGGCCGAACCAAAAATTGTGACACAAGGGCCAATTCTGCTCATTTTTTCGAAGCCGTCTACGAACTCCGACATTACTTTAAAAATAGCCCATGAGTCGTTAGATTTTATTTCGTTCCAGGATTTTTGTTTAAACTTTGAATGTATTCTTTTTTCTTCGTTTGTCATGATATATATGTTTTGGCGGGTTTAACGGGCTTTCGGCTGTAGTTATACTTATAAAAATTGTTCATAATCAATTTATGTAAGCTCCTTCCGTCGCTTTCAGAAACTGTTATTCACAAATTTTTATAAGCACAAGCTGCCGCCTCTATCCCTACCCGGGCAGATTATTAGTTATGTAATATAAGAATAAAAGATGAAAGGCTAAAGATGAAAGGCTAAAGATACCTGCCTGCGTGACTCAGTCAGGTAGGAAAGATAAAAGAATAAAGATAAAAGAATAAGGATAAAAGATAAAAGAATAAAGATAAAAGATACCTGCCTGCGTGACCCAGTCAGGCAGGAAAGAGGAAAGATAAAAGCATGCCTTGCGGTTGCCGAGCGGAGACGTGGTAAGCGGTGGTGC
>JBDLJM010000054.1 GCA_039714315.1 Bacteroidota bacterium
ATATTTCGGGCGATTAGCTCAGTTGGTTCAGAGCACCTCGTTTACACCGAGGGGGTCGGGGGTTCGAATCCCTCATCGCCCACAGATAAATGTAAAAGACTGTTAAAACTATGTTTTAACAGTCTTTTTTTATTTCAGAAAGTGTCAAAACCCTGGTTTTGTAAAGTTTTTGAAATAAAAAAAGCAAACTTCGAAAGGAGTTTTGATTCCTTTTACATTTTCAAAATGGGGCCAAGGGATGGCAGAGCAATCCCTCATCGCCCACAAAAAAAGCCACAATCTTAAATGATTTGTGGCTTTTTTTTATTCTCTTTCTTTAAAAGGTCATGAAAATCATCATTCCTTTTTATCCTCGTCTTTAGGAAGTACTCCATATATAAATGAATTAGTATTTAAATCGAAATACTGATATTCTCCAAAAATATATAATCGAAGCATACTCCCCCTATAGAGCTCAATTTTAGAGTAATAAAACGGAAGTACTATCGTACCGTCTTCATCCAGTAATCCGTATAAATTATTTTTTTTAGCCAGATAATGACCATCTCCTAACTTCTCTAAATAGTCGAAATCAAAACCAATAACATTCTTTCTCCTTTTATCTATAACACCATATTTACTCTTCCTGGAAACGATAGCCACACCATTATCAAATGCGCTTGCATAATCATAAATATAAGAGGTCCAAAGTGAAACGTCTTTGGTTACGTATCCCCACTTTCCTCTCTTCGAAACCGGCACCGGAAAATCAACTACCTCTCCAACTTCTTCAAAGATATCCGGAAACACCTTTTTACCAAGAGAATCAACTACTCCGTATTTCCCCCTGTATTTCGTTTTAGCATATCCTCTGCAATACTTAGTCTCCACTGTATCACCTTTGAACCTATAAAACCTGTCTGATGTTATTTTTTCTCCGTCGAGCTTTCTGTAACCATATTTTTCACCACTAAATACAGCATATTTACCTTCACTCTCTTCTCCTATATATCTGTACTTATAAGAAATAACAGTATCTAATTTCGGTAAAGAGATCAGACCGTACTTAGACTCACTGTTCATTACCCTAAACTGCTTGTCGTATCCTTTCAAAATTCTTTTATACTCTAGCGGTAAAACAATATTTCCGGTAGAGTCAATTACACCATATAATATCTGTTTTACAATTTCCGCATCATCAGCTAAGGAATCGGTAACAGAATCATTAACATCACCGGTGACCATATGTTTCCCAACAATTGAAAAACCATTACTAAACTCTTCGGCATAATCAAATTCCGCCCCATTAAACAACTTCTCACCATTAAGATTATGGAAGATATACTTCTTACTGACGGATTGTTTTACCAATATCACTCCATTATTTGGAGTAGATATATAACTGTAATTGAAGCCCAGAATCTCTCTACCCCTTTTATCTATTAAGGCAATAGAATCACCCTTTACAACATGAGCTACTCCTTCTATAAAATCGGTTCCGTCATCATATATAAAATCAATTACCTTCTCACCTTTCTTATTTATATAACCTACATAATCTTCATTTGCAACAAGTGCCATCTCATTGCTGAAATCATTTTCAAATTCGTATTCAGGATTAATTCTAACTTCCCCCTTAGAGTCTACATATCCCCATTTCCCTTTAATAACAACTCTATGCAAATCCAAATCCCTCATAACTCTGGATTCAGTAAGCATATCAGGATATGGAAATTCATGATAATTTTCTATAAACTCATGCATTTCATTATCATTAAAATCTGTAAAAGACAGAATAAATATGTTCTTCCATGCTTCTGCAACATATGGGTTATCCGGAAAGTTTTTCCTAAACCGGTTATAACTTTCCAAAGTTTGATCCTCAGTTGACAGTTCATATATTTTTCTCCGGGCTTCTACCACAAAAGAATTATCAGGGTACGTATTTACAAAATCAACATAGCTCTGCAAACTCCCATTTCCGGCTTTCTCCTCAAATAACATTTCTTCATATTCCGACTTTGCCTTTTTCGCTCTGGGATCGTCAGGATAAGTAGTGTAAAACTCCCGGTAACTTTGAATACTTCCTACTGAATCAGCAAGTTCAAAAGCCAGATCGTTTCTCGATTTTTTCACATCATCAATATCCTCATAAGATGGATAATCATCGATAAAATCATTTATAACAATAATATTACGACTCCCTTTAACTTCACCCCATAAAGCCGAAATTACATCGTTTTTATGCTTCGAAATCTGTAAGGAATCAATATAAAATTTCAAGAGAAATTCTTTCTTCTTTTTACTTGCTTCCCCATAAGTAAGTTCAGCATTTTCAATATACATATAGGCATTATCCAAATTATGAAATGGATTATCGTTCCTGTAATAAATCATACTCAACCCATAGCTTGCAGCAGTTGGTTCCCGCTTCAACGATGACTCAAATAATGATTTAGCCTTAAAATAATCAAAAACATTTAAAGCCTCATACGCCTTGTCTATTTTACCTGCAAAAAGCCCTACAGAAATAAAAATAAATACAACTCCTGCAGTTACCGTTTTTCCTAACATATATAACTAAATAAAAACTCCCCGAAAACATTGGCTAACGGGGAGTCACTTTTTATGAATTCAACTATAAAGAATTTATCTTCTCTACTAACTCCTCTGCTTTTTCTTCTACTTCCCTACTCAACAATCCAAAATATTTCTTTGAATCATCAATATCTCTCTTGTTTATTTTCACCATTAAATCATCGTAATACTCTACAGCTTCATCAACTATTTTATTTGCTCCTGCATCATCTTTTTCAGGATTTACCAACATCCACAAATAACATTCATCTATTAAATCTCCAAAAAGATAATTTACATTCTTCTTTAATATTCTCTTACTGGCCATAATTGTTCTATTTTCTATTTTATACAAATGTAGTAATTATATGAAGTTTTCGTTCTTATTATTATAATTTTATGAAGCTAATCCCGCTATCCACTTATACTCCTCAAAAAAGCCACAATTCACAATAACCATAAGTATATCTTTTTTTTCAAAAAAGCTCCCTTATGGCTTTGTTCATTTATGCCTTTTTCTGTGGGGTAACGTTTCTATCGGGGCTACCCCTACAAAACTTACCATTTCAAACATATAACAGATATCAAATTTTAAAATACAAGGTCAAATATTGAAAAATACAAAATTAGAAAGCAAAACAATCAATACACTTTTCATTTTAAAATTTATAAATACATTTGTACAAATTATACTTAACGATGCTTAGAGCAAAAAACATAGCTAAAAAACACTCAACACGCCAATCATGGATGTGTCAAATGTCTATGCTATCAATCCAGGGCTCTGATATTAATGTTTCCAATTCATTTAAGAAGCCTAATAAAGCACTAATCGAGGAAGATATTTTTTAGTAAAAAATAAAATATTCAAATAATCAAAGGTGCTTTTTCTAACAGGGAAAGCACCTTTTTTTTTAAAATCAATTAAACAATAGAAAGATGATCACAAAAATGCAAAATCAGTCAAAATCCACAAAAAGAGCAATAACAGGTAAATGTAATTCAAAACGTAATTACCGACTTCTTAAACTACCCGATTTACCATTATTAATATTATAAATAACAAAAAAAGGCATCCACATGAAATAAGCATAAATTTCATGTAACCTTAAAAAACAATTTATCCACATGAAAACGATAAGAAATACTAAAAAGGACAAATACTTCAGAATAAGAAAAAGAGACCTCAACTCTAATGGCGAAATTTTTCCGCATATTTTGCTCGAGCAAATGGAAAATGCTTTAACTACTCCAGTAAAGGATATTGAAAGAAACTACAACCTAAGCGCAAAAAGATCCAGCAGTATTTATAAAGTTGATATTATCGGCGGAGCAAATACCGGCGACGAACTTAGGATCCACACTCAACTTGGGAAGTTCGATGCTAAAACTGCTGTATACCATATACAAGTGGTAAAAAAAGACAAAAGGAACAAACAATCAATCGTCTGCAAAGCATCATTCTCATATAAACTAGAAAACAATTTAGCAATTCAAAAAATTGCATCCTGATATATATAAAAAGGTCGTCCAACATAATTGCAGGACGACCTTTCACTTTATACGATTTAACAACTAGTTTCCTCGTGTATATTTCACCATTTCTTCATCAAAAGCTTGCTTAAACTTCTCGTAACTGTAACCGGCTTTAAAAATTTCATCTTTCGAAAGAGTTTCATTATAAGCATCCACCAGTTCATAACCTGATAATTCAATTGCCACGTAATACTTATACTTACCTGTACTTTCTACTTTTGTTTGTTTTTCGCAAATTTGACTAACGTCTCTTAACTCCCGATCTACTATAGCTCTGGTATGTTGTTCGAAATGCTCAAGGGCCAATTCCTTATTATTTATCCCTGACGACTTTATATAATTACCTCCAACAGTTTGCATAACTGAATTAACATCTCCTGCCAACTGTGCTTTGGCATTCGACAAAGCTTTTTTACGCGCAGTCATCTGATCTAAACTCTCTCCCGAAGCAGAACCTCTAAAATCCTTATCGGCAGAGAAAAACTCAGATCCGCTACAAGGTAAATTTGCCACAACCTCATCTTTTGTACTTGGCTCCGCCTCATATTTAGTGGATGATGGCGTTGTTGCCTTTTTGCTACCACAACCGGTAACTAAAGCCAAAGAAAGTGCAGCTACACTAGTAATGGCAAATCGAACTATTATTTTCATGTTAGATTTTTATTTAGTTTTCTATCTGATCCTAACAGAGAACTCTGTTAGCAAACGAATATATTAAAATTGTTTTATACTTTACAATTAATAATTAACAAAGATAATGTCAGCATACCAATAAAACTTTGCTAATCGTTAGAAGTTCTACTTTTAGAATACACTCTCCACTTCTCTACAACAGCCTGGATATCATCAGGTATCGGAACTTCAAATCTCATAAACTCCCCACTAACAGGATGCTCAAAGCCTAATGTTCTTGCATGCAATGCCTGACGTGGCAACAACGTTAAACAATTCTGCACAAACTGCCTATAATTTGTAAACGTTGTACCTTTTAATATTTTATCTCCGCCATATCTTTCATCTCCAAATAAGGTATGACCAATATATTTAAAATGTGCTCTTATCTGGTGAGTCCTTCCGGTTTCAAGTCTGCACGAAACCATAGTTATATAACCCAATCGCTCTAATACTTTATAGTGTGTAACAGCCTCTTTTCCCAGTTCCCCTTCAGGATAGACAGACATCTGCATTCTATTCTTCACACTTCTGCCGATATGTCCTTCTATAGTCCCTTCATCTTCTTCGACATCGCCCCAAACCAAAGCCACATATTCTCTTTCAGTAGTTTTATTGAAAAACTGTTTAGCCAAATGAGCCATAGCAAATTCATTTTTGGCGATTACCAGTAATCCGCTTGTTCCCTTATCGATTCTGTGAACCAATCCGGGCCTGTCCAGGTTTTCACTTTTATCAGGTAAGTTATCAAAATGAAAAGTCAGAGCGTTCACCAGGGTTCCACTGTAATTGCCGTGTCCGGGATGTACTACCATCCCATGCTCCTTATTTACTACGATCAAATCATCATCTTCATAAACAATATCCAAAGGTATATCTTCAGGAAGCACAGTACCGTCTCTTGGCGGATATGCCAATATCACTTTTACTTCATCACCGGCTTTAACTCTATAATTTGGTTTAACTTCATTTCCATTCACCAATATATTTCCGGCTTTAGCAGCATTTTGAATCTTATTTCGAGTAGCATTCTCAATAAAATTCATCAAATACTTATCTACTCTTAAAGGCTCCTGCCCCTTATCGGCAATAAATTTATAATGCTCGTAAAGTTCCCCTCCATCTACCTTTTCCTCTATCTCTTCCATTTATTATCCTTTCTTTAATTTGAAAACAAAAGTTAACCGGTTATAACATTATTCAACAGATAATGAATCACTTGTAATTTTCGTCAATTTCGAACTATCACTTGTCAACCATAAATCTATCACACTCCCTATCTTCAACTTGCTGTTTTTATGATAATTAGGATATTGCTTGTATATAAAATATTTTTCAGCATCATTTCTTCCACCGTCATATCTTACTTTTCCAAGGTTTAACGACATTTCGACTAACTTCTTTTTTGCTACAGAGATATCATCTCCTATAAAATTAGGCAAAGTGGTCTTCTCGCTATTTAATCCGGCACCTAAAACCAAATCTATAACAGACTCTTTTGGCAACGTAACCAATGAGTCTAAAATTTTACCCCTATATTTCATATCCAGCACCACATTCTTCCCTATATCCGGTCTATATTCAAACTTTCCTACCTTAAACCCAACTGTCTTTAGGTAAGAAACTGCCTGACGACTGGTTTTACCTACTAAATACGGAACCTGTACCGAACGAAAACCACTAGGATTTACAGTTAAATATATAACTCTCCCCTCTTTTACCTCTATACCACTCACAGGGTCTTGTTTTACAACCGAATTTTTAGGAAATTTTGTTGTATATGCCGACGAATCGATAACTTTATATTCCAGTGATAAATTCCCTAAAGTTTCTTCTACCTCTAAAATTGAGTATGTTTTTAAGTCCGGAACCGTAATTGTTTTATTGTGTAAAGTAATTTCTCCGAGTAAATTTGTCACAAAATAAATTCCGACCAGCAAGACTATGATTGCCCCGAACACATTAACTACAAACCACTTACTAAAGATAAATTTGAATAGATTCATTTTTTAAAATTATTCGTTACTATAATAATATTTAATCCATTATAACATAATAGCTCCGCAAATATAATAATTAGTTCTACAAAGCCTTTTGTATATTTGTTAATTCGGAAAAAGTGATTACTTTTCACCGTTATTTAAAACGATCGCACACCACAAAAATTATCTAACATAAATTAAAAGCAAGTAAATATTAATAATAAGATGAAGAAGAATATTGCTATAGTAATGGGCGGATATTCCACAGAAGCAGAAATTTCGAAGAAGAGTGGAACTGTGGTTTTTGAAAATATTTCTAGAGATAAATTCAATCCCTATAAAATAATAATAGAAAAAGACCGGTGGTACGCAGAAATTGATGGAAAAAAGTTTGATATAGACAAGAATGATTTCAGCATAAGTAAAGACGGTGAAAAAATCAAATTCGATGTAGTATACAATGCAATTCACGGGAGTCCCGGTGAAGATGGTAAATTAAGTGCTTACTTCGAATTAGTAAACATTCCTCACAACACCTGCGACTCTTTTGAATCGGCATTATCATTCAGCAAAAGAGAATGTATTTCGGTAGCAAAATCACACGGGGTAGTTGCTGCTGAATCTATATTCCTGAGCAAAAACGACATATACAACATCGATGATATTGCAACAAAAGTAGGTTTGCCATGCATGGTAAAACCTAACAGAGCAGGTTCGAGTTTTGGCATAAGCAAAGTTGATAAGTTAGAAGACTTACAGGGAGCAATTGACAATGCGTTTTCTATCGACAACCAGTTACTTATTGAAGAATTCATTACCGGTACTGAAGTAACTGTTGGCGTTATTCCTTTCGAAGGAAAATTAAAAGTTCTACCAATGACCGAAATAGTTTCACATAATTCTTTTTTCGATTATAACGCAAAATACGAAGGTGCATCAGACGAGATCACCCCTGCAAGAATCTCTGAAGAAGATAGAAAAACTGTTACTGAAGCTGCTTTAAAAGTTTACAAGGCACTGGACATTAAAGGCTTTTCAAGGGCTGAATACATCATCAAAGAAGGTATTCCTTATTTTATTGAGATAAATACTATTCCCGGACTTACCGAAGAAAGTATACTGCCCCAACAAGCTAAGGCTGCCGGAATTAGTTTAACTGAATTATTCGAAAGTTCAATTAACGAAGCATTAAACAGATAATAAAATGATACGACGAGCTGTATTTCCGGGTTCATTTGACCCTATTACAAATGGACATTTAGACATTATTCACAGGGCACTTCCTCTTTTTGATGAAATAATTATTGCTATTGGAACCAATTCGTCAAAAAAATACATGTTTCCCTTAGAGAAAAGAATAGAATGGCTTGAGGAAACATTCAAAGAGCACAGTAAGATAAAAATTACTCACTACGAAAACATGCTAACTGTTGACTACTGCAAACAAGTTGATGCTAAATTCATCATAAGGGGGCTGAGAAATCCTGCGGATTTTGAATTCGAAAAAGCTATAGCACAAACAAACAGAAAGCTTGATCCGGAAATTGAGACAGTTTTTTTACTTACTTCTTCAGGATTCTCTTCTATCAGTTCCAGCATTGTTAGAGAAGTTATGCAATACGATGGAGATTACTCTTCATTAGTTCCTGATACTGTGAAGAAATAATGCAATGATACAATGGGGCTTTTTCAAAAGCCAGCAAATACGTCATATTGAGTAGAGCGATAGCGGAATCGAAATATCTTTTTATATTATAATCCGATTCTTCGACTACACTGTATTTCAATCAGAATAACGGTGTTTTGCTTTTGAGACAGTCCCATTAAGTTATCAAAACAATAATTTAATATTCTCCCAGGTATTTTTCATCGCCTCATTTATAGCTTTGGCGTCGAGCCATTTAACTTGGGTTATCCCTTCCTTAGTTTGAGGAACTAATTCGCCTTCATAACCTGACTTCATTTTATACCAATGCGAAATTTTTAACACCAGTTTACCTTTATAGCGATAGGTATGGTAGGTAGTTTTAATAAACTCCGATACCTCCAACCCTACTACTCCGGTTTCCTCTTCAACTTCTCTCATAGCTCCATCCTCATTACTTTCGCCTTCTTCAATAAATCCTTTAGGCAGATCCCAAACACCATCACGATAAATAAACAGTATTTCGCCATATTTATTCTCTACTTTTCCGCCTGCAGCAACCCGTACTTTTGCTATTTTTCCAAAGTCTTTGAAAACCTTTCCAGGATTATCACTAATCAGCAATACCTTATTATACTTTCCATCTTCCAACTCAATTATAATTCTTTCAAGTTGCTCTATTCCGACGTAATCTTCTTTCAAATCGAAATCAAAATTCGACTTTTTAACTATTTTAAGAAGTTTTTTGTTTACAAAAACATTGTACATTTGCTTCATGATTTTAGATAAAGAAACTGCCAAAAAAACAGCTGAATTTTTAATCCAGGTTAAAGCTATAAAACTTCAGCCAAACGACCCATTTTCATGGGCTTCAGGATGGAAATCCCCAATATATTGCGATAATAGAATTACTCTTTCGCATCCTACACTAAGGACTTTCATCCGCGAAAACATGGTCAAAGCTATTGAAAAAAACTTTGTTAAACCAAATGTTATAGCAGGAGTTGCAACAGGAGCTATTGCTATAGGTGCTCTGGTTGCTGAAGCAATGGGACTTCCGTTTGTATACATCAGACCGGAAGCCAAAAAACACGGTCGTCAGAATCAAATTGAAGGACACTTCGAAAGCGGACAATCTGTAGTTATAATAGAAGACTTAATCAGCACTGGTATGAGCAGCCTTAAAGCTGTAGATGCTCTTAAAGAAGCTAATGCCACAGTACTTGGAATGGTAGGGATTTTCACTTACGGATTTGAAGTTGCGGAAAAAGCATTCGAAGACAAAAATATTGAACTGGTAACTCTATCAGATTACAATCATTTGCTAGAACAGACTTTTGAAACAAGCTATATAACCGATGATGAGCATTTATTATTAAATAAGTGGAGAAAGGCTCCGGATAAATGGATGCAAAACCTATAACACACACCAATATATGACAATTGAAAGCAACAAAGTAATTGTAAACAAATCCCCTAAAGAACTTTTTGATTTTTTAGCAGAGTTTAAGAATTTCGAGCAACTTATGCCTAGTGAAGTTCAAAAATTTGAAGCTGACGAAACATCATTCGTATTCGGGATTAAAGGAATGCCGGAGATAAGACTGATTAAAAAATCATCTGCAGAATACTCTCAAATCATACTTGAAGCCGCAAGCTCAAAACTTCCTGTAGAACTTATTGCAAACCTGGAAGACAAAGGAGATAACAAAACAGAAACTCAACTGATTTTTAACGGTGAATTTAATCCTATGATAAAAATGATGGTTCAGAAACCATTAAAAAAATTCATTGAAACTTTATCTGAAAACATCGAAAAACTGTAGTTTCCAATAAAACTTATCATATTTTTAAGAGAAGCTGTATCAAAAGTCAATTTTCACAACATTTTAAGCCTTGCGTACTTGTTTGTAAGACAACTTTGTTGAGAAATATAAATTCTGAACGACGAATTCGCCCCTTTTGATACAACTTCTTTTTTAGCAGCTATGACTTCATTTTGATCTCTCCATTACTAAAAGTAACTATTTCATCGTCTTCCAATTCAATATTTACTCTTCCAAACTCATCAACTCCTCTAATAATTCCATTAAATATTTTCCCGTCTTTTTCAAATACAGAGATTTCATTCAGCTTATAAAGGTATTTCAGGTAAACATCGGTTATTTTTTCATACCGCTGTCTATATACATAATTGACAAAAAACTCAATATGATCCGCTATTTGGTTTAATAAGTTATGTAATTCTAACTCAACTCCACTTTCGTTATAAATAGAGCTTGCATTTACAATGTGGTCCGAAAATTTTCTTTGGTTAACATTTACTCCAACACCAACAACCGAATAGCCTATATAACGTCCTTTAATAGAATTCTCTATCAAAATACCAGCAACTTTTTTTCCATTGAGGTAAATATCATTTGGCCATTTAATATGAAAGTTTGGCGAAATAATAAGAAGCGACTTCAATATAGCAACACTTATAGCCTTACTCAACATAAACTGCTCCATTACCTGAAGACTGTCATGACGAATAAGCATACTGAATGTAAGGTTATCTCCGGGCTTACTCTCCCAAACTCTGCCAAACTGCCCCCTACCTTTATATTGGTTATTTGCCCAAATAATACTTCCACTGGAAATAGATTCATTTTCAGCCCATTTTAACAACAAGTCATTTGTAGAGTCTACGGCATCATATTTGAATATTTTCCTCACGTCTGTAAGTATAATTTAAAAAGATTATTTTACTTAATAAAAAAGGTTAAATTTGCGGGTCATAAAAGTATTAACAATTTAGCAGTTTTTACAAAAAAAATGAAATTATAAAAATATTAAACGGTATGAGCTTTGACAATACTTTCCCCATAATACGAAAAATGACTGTAATGCAAGTTACCAGGTCGTACTAACTAAGGAAGGTATTTCACAGACAAAAACGTATAATAAACATATGAAATCCCCATGAATGCCGGGCGTACAACAAACGGGATGAATATTTTGGGGATACCATATAACCAAAACATAGAAATTAATAACATATGAAAGAGGCAATAAATACTGATATTTTAATAGCAAACATCATTAAGGCAATAGAAGATATTAAAGGTGAAGATATTTTGCTGATGGACCTTAGAGAAATCGAAAATAAATCTACAGATTATTTTATAATTTGCTCCGGAACATCAAACACCCACGTACAATCAATTGCAAATGCTGTTGAAAAAGACATTTCCAAAGAATTTAAAGAAAAACCATGGCACGTTGAAGGTGCTGAAGTTAGTGAATGGGTTCTTCTCGATTATGTTAATGTGGTAGTACACGTATTTCAAAAACCCATAAGAGAATTTTATAATATAGAAGGATTGTGGGGAGATGCTAAAACCACTAAAATTTCTAATTAGTCTTACCTCAATATAATATACAACTAAAAACCTATAATAAAATTGAACGATTTAAATAAAAAAAATAAAGAACCTAAGGGAAGGTTTAACCCGTATTGGGTATATGGGGCCATCTTAGTACTATTCTTGGCAGGTCAATTCTATTCAATGCTGAGATTAGGTCCGGTAGAAACCAGTTATCAACAATTCGAAACCGAGTTTTTACAAAACAATGATGTTTCCAAAATAGTTATTGTAAACAAAGATATTGCCCAAATATACATCAAGGAAGAATCTCTCGAAAACAACGATACTTATAAAGATGTAAAACAGGGCCCCATGGGCGAAGATGTTAACCCGGGACCTCATTACCAATTCCAAATTGGTGATCTGCAAAACTTCGAAAACAAAATGGACAATCAAAGGTCTAAGCTTGACCTTGATTTTACCATCGAGTACGACACGCAAAAAGACGTTTGGGGTGATTTATTAGGATGGTTATTGCCAATTATCCTAATGATTGCTGTATGGATTTTCATCATGAGAAGAATGTCAGGAGGAACAGGCGGAGGAGCAGGTGGACAAATCTTCAATATTGGAAAATCGAAAGCAAAACTTTTCGATCAAAACAGCGATGTGAAAATTACTTTTGAAAACGTTGCCGGACTCGAAGGAGCAAAAGAAGAAGTTGAAGAAATTGTCAGCTTCTTGAAAGAGCCGGAAAAGTACACTTCTTTAGGTGGTAAAATCCCAAAAGGAGCACTTCTTGTAGGACCTCCGGGAACAGGTAAAACTTTATTGGCAAAAGCTGTTGCCGGTGAAGCAAAAGTACCTTTCTTCTCTCTGTCGGGATCCGACTTTGTGGAGATGTTTGTAGGTGTGGGAGCATCGCGTGTTCGTGATTTATTTAAACAGGCAAAAGAAAAATCTCCAGCGATAATATTCATCGATGAGATTGACGCAATAGGTAGAGCAAGAGGGAAAAATCAAATTACCGGAGGAAACGACGAAAGAGAGAATACTCTTAACCAGCTTCTTACCGAAATGGACGGATTCCAAACTGACACAAACGTTATTGTTCTTGCCGCTACCAACCGAGCCGACATTCTTGACAAGGCCCTTCTTCGTGCAGGTAGATTCGATCGTCAGATCTTTGTTGATTTACCGGATCTAAACGAACGTCAGGGTATTTTTAAAGTACACCTTAAGCCTATTAAGCTGGTAGAAAATCTGGATATAGAGTTTTTAGCTAAACAAACACCGGGATTCTCGGGAGCTGACATTGCTAATGTATGTAACGAAGCTGCCCTAATAGCTGCCAGAAAAGGCAAAAAAGCCGTAGATAAACAAGACTTCTTAGATGCTGTTGATAGAATTATTGGTGGGTTAGAAAAGAAAAACAAAATCATATCGGCCGACGAGAAGAAAACAATTGCATACCACGAAGCCGGTCATGCAACCGTAAGTTGGCTGCTCGAACATGCTGCACCACTGGTGAAAGTTACAATTGTACCACGTGGTCAATCGCTTGGTGCGGCCTGGTACTTACCGGAAGAACGCCAAATTACAACTACCGAACAAATTCTTGATGAAATGTGCGCAACTCTGGCAGGTAGAGCTGCAGAACAAGTAGTTTTTGGCAAAGTATCTACCGGAGCTCTTAACGACCTGGAAAAAATAACAAAACAAGCACAGGCTCTAGTTACTATTTATGGCTTAAATGATAAAATAGGTAATATTACTTATTATGATTCAAGTGGCCAAAGCGAATATAGCTTTACAAAACCTTATAGCGAACAAACTGCGCAAATTATCGACAAAGAAATCAAACTAATAATTGATACTCAGTACAATAGAGCAGTTAAAATTATCACCGATAATAAAGACAAATTAACCACCTTAGCTGATGCATTGCTTAAAGATGAGGTTATATTTAAAGAAAATCTTTTAAAAATATTCGGAGACAGACCCCATGATAAAAACAGACTCATTGTTGAAGAAGAAGTAGAGGAAAAAGATACTGACGCCAACAACAATGAGAAAGAAAATACAAACACGGAAGTTTCTGATACCAAAAAACTAGAATAGTCACACAATTTAGTATATTTACCTGACTCAAAAGATAACTATCTTTAAATACAAAGGCTGCCTATTCAATAAAGGTAGCCTTTATATAATAGGGTTTTAACTCGTGTAAAACTGTTTAACATAGCTAAATCAGGATCTCAACTTGAAATCATTCTTAAAGAAAATATTAGGAATTAAAGACCAGGAACAAGTTTCCGAAGAAAAAAAGGAAATTAATCCTGACGAAAACATCGTTGAAAAAAAAGAACAACTTCCATTAGATGAAAAATTTGCAGAATCATTTACAAAGACCGGTGGGAGGTTTATTTACTGTTTTGACGAGCAAGAAGTTTTAGAGGCTATAAAGAATATTATTATTGAAAATGGCTGGAATGAAATTTTATCTTTTGACAGTTCTATTGATCAATTACTAGATCGTGCAGGTATACCACATTCAAATAATACTAAAGGTGATAGTGCATTTTTTACCAGCTGTGAAGCTTTAATAGCGAAAGATGGCTCCATATTAATTTCTTCAAATCAGACAAAAGGAAGAAAATTATCAAACCTTCCGTACGATTTTATGGTAATTGCACATGTGAAAGACCTTCTGGAGGATCGTAGTGACGGTCTTAGAAGTATTAACTTACGCTGGCATGGGAATATTCCTTCAGGAATAACGACAATAAAAGGACCTAAGACAGTTACAGGAACAAATAATATATTAGATTCTGGTAGTATAAACACATCAAAGAACATATATTTGCTGTTGGTTGAATAATATCTATGGAAAACGAATTTATTAAAAGAGCTATTTCAGGTCTGATTTTTGTTGCTGTTGTATTGGCGGCAATTTGGTATGGACCAACTGCCTATTATACCCTGTTAGGGCTAATCATGATTTTTGGACTGTATGAGTTCTCAAAAATGGCTGTTTCAGATAATCTGGAAAGATTTGGAATTATGTATCCTATCAGTATCAGCATTTTTCTATATGGGATTGCTGATTATATAAACTTGGAACCAATTATTCTAAAACTTCTGATTTTCCTTTTGGTATTCATTGTTTTCATTGTTGAACTCAACAAACAAAAACCAAATCCTTATAAAAATTTAGGAAACCTCTATCTGGCTATAATTTACATAAGTATACCTCTTACTATTGCCACTCAAATTCCAAACTTCAATGGAACTTACCATCCGGAAATTATTTTTAGCATCTTTGTACTAATATGGGCTAACGACAGTTTTGCATATATGGTAGGTAAAAGGTTTGGTAAACACAAACTAATAGAAAGAATATCTCCTAAAAAAACCATAGAAGGTTTTATCGGTGGACTTATACTAACATATATTGTAGGATTTATTATTTCTTACTTTTTTGATATTTTCTCACTCGGACAATGGTTTATTATCACCAATATCGTTGGAATATTTGGCGTACTGGGAGATTTAGTAGAATCTATGTTTAAACGCAAGGTTGCAATCAAGGATTCCGGTAAATTCATGCCGGGGCACGGTGGAATTTTAGATAGATTTGACAGTTTCTTATTTACATCGCCGTTTATTTATATCTTTACACAACTCATTCAATTATAGCATGCTACATAAAGAAGGATTTAAAATATTAATCAATTCATTATTAATTTTAGTTGGTATTAACTTACTGGCAATGTACTTTATTCCCAATTTTGAGTACATCGTGAAAGGCTTGTTAATTGTTTCGATAATATTTTTCATATTAATTATACAGTTTTTTAGAAATCCCAAAAGAAATACAGAGCATAATGAAAATCTTATATATTCCTCTGTAGACGGTAAAGTCGTTGTAATTGAAGAAGTTGAAGAAACTGAATACTTCAAAGATAAAAGGTTACAAATATCTGTATTTATGTCTCCTACTAATGTTCATGTTACCAGATATCCTATAGGAGGAAATATTTTATTCTCAAAATATCATCCGGGCAAATATATGGCTGCATGGCTGCCTAAATCCTCTACAGAAAACGAAAGAACGACAGTTGTTGTTGAAAACAGCAAAAGTAAGGTTCTATTCAGACAAGTAGCAGGAGCTATGGCCCGTAGAATAGTAAACTATGCTCAGGAAGGCACAAGTGCTACTCAGGGAGGCGATTCCGGTTTTATTAAATTTGGTTCAAGAGTTGATATCTATCTTCCCTTAGATGCTAAGGTGAAAGTTAACATTGATCAAAAAGTCAGAGGTGGAGAAACTGTTCTGGCTGAATTTATCTAACATTTTTCTTTACTAAATTCTAACGCTATACAATATGGATTATGAAGAGAGAAGAGGCTTTAAAACAACTGCAAACTGCAAGTACAGTAAATGAAAAATTTGAAGTTGCATACAATATATTAAAACACTCTCCTCCTATTTCGCAAGACAAAATGCTTCTTCTTTACGCCTATTACAAACAAGCAGTTTTTGGTGATTATAGAGAAATTAAAAGTGATAATGATTTTAGCAATTATATACAAACCTTTAAAAACAATGCCTGGGGCCAAGTAAGAGGGCTGTCTTCAGATAAAGCTAAACAGGAGTATATCAATTACACTATACAACTTATAAAGGACGAATATCCAAAATAACTATACCCGAATGTAGTTTAAATCCTACTCAATGTAGATTAAATGCTATTAAAGCATACTTAAATACCTTTCGCCCGTATCGGGTAATAAAACAACTATCTTCTTACCATTATATTCATCATCAGCAATTTTTTGATAAGCAATATGTAAAGCTGCACCGGATGAAATACCTACAAAAATCCCATTATTTCGAGCCAGTTTACGAGAAGCATTAATTGCATCTTCGTCAACAACTGTTACTACTTCATTATATATATCAGTATTTAGTACATTAGGTATAAAACCTGCTCCTATTCCCTGTATCTTATGCTGCCCGGGCTTACCTCCCGAAAGAACGGGAGATCCTTCAGGTTCAACTGCTATAACCTCAATAGATTGTTTTTTTTGCTTCAAAATTTCCGATACTCCGGTAATGGTTCCTCCGGTTCCGACTCCACTTATAAATACATCTACACTTCCTTTTGTATCTTCCCATATTTCAAGTGCGGTAGTACGCCGGTGAGCATCAGGATTTGAAGGATTTAGGAACTGTTGCGGCATAAACGAATTTTTAGTATTTCCTGCAATTTCTTCGGCCTTGGCTATAGAAGCTCTCATTCCGCCACTTGCCGGTGTCAACACAAGCTCTGCTCCATAAGCTTCTAACACTTTCCTTCTTTCAACACTCATACTCTCAGGTAAAGTAAAAATAACCTTATATCCTTTAGCTGCCGCCACAAGTGCTAAACCAATCCCCGTATTACCACTTGTTGGTTCAATAATTACAGAATCTTTATTAAGTAGTCCTTTCTTTTCAGCATCATCAATCATTGCAAGTGCAATCCTGTCTTTAACAGAACCACCCGGATTAAAATATTCCAACTTCGCCAATATCCTTGTACCTCTATCATCAGAATAGATTTCGACCAAAGGCGTTTTACCTATTGTTTCAGTTATGTTTTTGTAAATCATTGTCGGAATTAACTCAAGTAAATAAAACTCTATATAACACAAGAGCGGGAAAGACCTCTCTTTCCCGCTCGCTGTATGTGAAAGTTACCATCAAAATGAAAAACCTATTCTGTTTGTTACCTTGATAAAAATCCAAAAAATTCCACCAAAACAATAATCACTAAACCAATAACAAAACGCTTTCACATACAAATTCTCACCTATTCAAACTGCTATCTCTCAGCTTGATATAAAGATAATTAAAAAAAACGAACCTGTAATAATAATAATTAATTAATTTTCAATAGCTCATTTATTCGTGGAGCAAAGTAACTTTCACCCTTAAGAGCCTTTCCATCTTCTCTGTATATTGGTCTTCCATCTTTTCCCAATTTCGACATATTACTCTTGTGAATTTCATCGAAAACCTTTTCAATCACATCTTGCATCCCATGTTCTATAATTGTCCCCAACAAAACATAGAGCTTATCACCGAGAGCATCGGCTACATCAACATAATCACCTTTTAATGCAGCTTCCAGATACTCATTGTTCTCTTCCTCCATCAACCTATGGCGTAACCTGACTAAATCTTCAGGAAGTTTATCCTTAAAATCTCCCCCGGCTCCCAACTCAAAAGTTTTATGAAATTCTAAAACTTTATCAATCTTTTCCTTCATATATCTTTATTTATATTTTCTATTTTTGACTTCAAAATACTGCTATGTACAATAACATTCCAAATATAGACTATCTTAACTTATCAATTATATTAATAATCGATACCATAATTGCCGGTACTATTGCATACAAGCAACACAAAGAGCAAGGTTATAACTTTGGAAAACAATTTATTCAGGTTTGGATTGGCGTTACTGGTGTAAGTTTTATTATTTTAAAATTCTTCTAATTAACGCTAGACTTTGAAAATATAATGAGAGTATCTTTTATCTTCCTTCTTGTATCTTTAGCTCGCTGGCACTCCGTTCTTCAACGGTTGCTCGCTGAACCTCCTTCGTCGGTTTCCTCTTTTATCTTCCCTCTTTTATCTTTTATCTTCCTCCTTTTATCTTTTATCTTTTATCTTTTATCTTTCGTCTTTTA
>JBDLJM010000055.1 GCA_039714315.1 Bacteroidota bacterium
TTTCATATGTTAATAATTTTATGTTTTGGCCATCACGCTTAATGCGTGACAGGAAATGGTGTTCGAAAGACAAAATTTTTTTATTCCCCTGTGAGTCAAAATTGTTAAAATTTTGTCATGCTCGTTTCATCTCTTTTTATATCTTGTATGAGGGTTGATATTAATCAAAGAAAGTATAATTTTTTGATATGGAGAGATCAATCATATTTATGTCTAAAACAATATTATATTAGTATACATTTTAAATAGCATTATCTGTAATTCATTGATCTAAAAGCAAACTTATATGAAAATTTTTGTTACCGGAGCAACGGGGTTATTGGGGAGTAATCTTGTCAGGGAACTTATTAAACGAGGTCATGAATTAAGAGTTCTCACCCGGCCCAGTAGTAACTTGAGTACGCTTGAAGGCTTGGCGTTGGAGAAGGTTACCGGTGATCTACTCGATTGTAACTCGCTCAGGAAAGCTGCCGGTGATGCGGAAGCAATTTTTCATCTTGCTGCTAATACAAATATATGGCCATCCAGAAGTGAAATGGTAAACCTCGTTAATATTGAAGGCACCAGAAATATAATATGCTTAGCAGAGGAGTTAGGTATAAAGAGACTGATACATGTTGGTACTGCAAATTCTTTCGGTTATGGTACTAAAGAAAATCCCGGAAATGAAGATAAAGAGTATATGGGATTGAAGTATGGTATCGATTATATGGATAGTAAATGGAGGGCTCAGCAACTTGTAATAAATGCAGTAAGGGATGGGTTGCCGGCCTTGATTGTGAATCCAACTTTTATGGTAGGAGCATATGATTCTGCTCCTAATGCAGGAGCGATGATTCTTGCGGTTCACTCGCAAAAATTACCGGGATATTCACCGGGAGGAAGAAATTTTATATGTGTTGAAGATGCAGCTATAGGCGTTGCCAATGCATTAGATAAAGGGAATATCGGCGAAAGCTACATAATAGGAAATGAAAATCTCAGTTATAAAGAAGTATTCCGTAAAATTGCCTCTGTTGTTGGAGTGGAGGCTCCTAAAAGAAGAATACCAAAATTGGGGGTGTTAGCTTTTGGAATGTATGGATCGTTAATGTACAGAATTACCGGAAGGAAGCCACTTGTTTCATATTCTATGGCAAAACAGTCTTGTGAAGGATTTTACTATTCTTCAGAAAAGGCAATTAGGGAGTTGGATTTGCCCCAGACAAAAATAGAATATGGGATACAAAGTAGTTTTGATTGGTTAAATGCAAATGGCTATGTGTGATAATGTTTGAGTTTTTTAACATAGATATGGCGTTCAACAGGCTCGATTTAAGAGTTGTCATACCTGTTATTGGGACCTTGCTTGGCTTCATGGTGTTTTGGTTTACTCAGAAATCAGACAAGTTAAAAGAACAATATCGTGAAAAATATGGAGAGGATCGCGGATCAGCTAACTTTATAATGTTTACCAGATATTTAGGAGCTTTCTCTATGGGGGTATTGCCGGCATCAATATTTTTTATTGTTTTTCCCGAGACTACTTTTTTGAAACTAGGTATGGGTGTTTACACAGAAACCTTGATTTCTACTATAGTATGGATTGTTGGGCTTAGCATCGTAATAATTCCAATTGTTTATTTCAGTGCGAAGAAAAGTGAGAATCTGACTAATTATCCGCAAATAAGATCACGCGTTTGGAACAGGAAAATGGTGTTAGGTAATCTTGCATCCTGGGCGGTATATCTGTTGGGATATGAATTTTTATTCAGAGGCTTATTACTTTTTCCTCTTGTTGAAGAGTTAGGTCTTTGGCCGGCGGTTGCAATTAATATAGCGCTATATTCAGGAACTCATATTCCCAAGGGCTTAAGTGAGACTACAGGTGCAATTCCTTTGTCTATAGTTTTGTGTCTTTTGAGTGTAAATACAGGCACAATTTGGATTGCGTATTTTGTACATCTTGTAATGGCATGGACAAACACAACTGTTGCACTAAAGTATAATTCTGAAATGCAATTTGTTAACAGGTAAAACAAAGTCAAGACAGAAATGCCCTGACTCTGTTTTATGCCATAATTTTTATGCTTATTCTACTACGAGTTTCTGTAGCCAGTTTCTCTTACCAATTTTAACTTCCAGAACGTAAACTCCGGCATCAGCATTAATTAATGGTATTTGATTGCTGAATTTACCGTCAAAACCTGAATTTTTCTCATAGAATATTTTCTTTCCTTCAGCGTTTTTTATCGATAACTCGAGAGCATCTTTTTTAGTTTCAAATTCCAAAAACAGTCCTCTTCTTATCGCCTGAATTTTAAGGATAGTAAATTCTATTTCCTTTTCCTGTATGTTGTTAAACTCTTTTGTGTCTTCATCGGATTTAGAGAAATCGTAAACAGAAATTTTTCCTTCCGGGAACATCATAGGTCTAAATGGTCGTGTATGTATATTATGTGGTATTCTTCCGGGTCTTCTTTTACCTTCGTGTAGCATCATAAAATCATCGTCCATATCGAATTGAAAAGTATAATCTTCCTGATCGGAATTCATCCACATCATTTTACGTTTACCTGCTCTTGAGGCCATAATGTCGGAATCAACTTTAACTTCAATATTGTCGATCTCGTCTTTGCTTATTCCTGCTTTTCTCAAAGCTTCTCTAACAGTTAAGTCAGTTCCTTCTTCATCTAAAACTACTTTTCCGTCTTTCATTACAATGACTTTGGTAGTTTTGTTCTGTTCACCATCTTTTTCGATGATTTTTTTCTCAACTTTTACATCTACTTTCTTTTCGTTCGACTTTTCCTGAGCCATTACGGTATAGCCTGAAAATAAAGTGACAAGTACCAGTGATAATACAACCTTACGCATAATATATTTCTTTTATAGTTTAATTTCGATAATCAAAATTACGTAAGATGGTTGAAGATAATAGTTAAGGTATTGATATTTAGTGTTAAAGATTGTTAAGTGAAAAAATCTAAATTTTCAGTCTTAAGCCTAAAAGGAAATTAATCCCTGCCTGTGGGAAGTATCCGGCCATATCGTAATATCCGGGTTTATCGCTTTTAGTAGAGTATTTATCTCCGAATGACCCGTCATAAGACCCGTCACCGGACTTGTATTTGTATGCCCAGGCATTTGTCTCGTATTTTTGGTCGAAAATATTGTTTACAATAGCCGTAATAGCAACTTCTTCGAACAGAGCTATGTTGAACTTGTACTCGGCTTTGAAATTATTTACAAAGTACGCATCAAGTTTTCTCAAGTTGTTTTCTGTATTATCAATAAATTGTTCTCCAACATATTTAGAGATAATATTAAATGAAAGACCTTTCAGAGGAGTAATTGTAAAGTTTGAAGCGGCTACTACATCAGGGGCAAAAGCCATTTTTGTATTTGTAAATGTTTCCGGTATCTGCGTCCAGTTGTCCCAGTCGTCGATATACTCTGTATATTCTTTAATAATACTTTGGGAGTAGGATATATTTGCATTCCATCTTAGCATAGAGGATATTTTCCATGCAGCAGCCAGTTCAATTCCGGCTCTGTAGCTATCAGGTACATTTGTTCTTATATAGTTTCCAACATCATTAAGCTTGCCGGTAGAAATTAACTGATTTGTGTATTGCATGTAATACGCATTGGCTTCAAGAATAAGGTTAGAACCGGAAAACTTATATCCTGCCTCCAGATCATTCATGTATTCTGCTAACGGAACCTGATCTATAGGGTTTTCGGTATAATCACCTCTATTCGGTTCTTTAGCTCCTTTAGCAAATGAGAAAAACACCGATGAATTATCGTTGATAGAATAGTTTATACCTGCTTTTGGAAGGATGAAGTTATGCGAATCGCTTTCAGGAATAGGATTCCCTTCATCGGTTAATCCCTGAAATTTGTAATTAATTCTTCTGTATTGTAAATCTAAGTAGATGTTGAAATGGTCATCTATTTGTTGATTAACTTTAGAATAGAAGTTGCAATCGGTCTTTGTAGCTGAATTTCGGTAGTATTCATGGAGAGGATCTATATCTTGTACAGGTGCTTCTTTTACCCAAAGTACTTTGCCGAAGTGATCTCCTTCATATTTATTGAGCCCACCACCAATAACTATGTTTGTTGACTCTTTGTTATAAGTGAAGTTGAAAACACCCCCATAAAAGTGATTGTCAAGCCATTTTTGACGTACTAAAGCAGATTTTTCAATTTTGTTGCCCGCTTCATCAGTAACAATTATTCCATACTCATCAAGGTCTTCTCCATCTTCGTAGTAGCCATTTTTAAATTGTTCATAGTATCCTGAGCCTCTCACGTAAAAACCTGCAATATCCGAATTCCAGTTTTCTGAAATTTTCTGATTATAGAATAATTGATAATGTGTTTGGTGGTAATTATCTATCTCGTTTTTATAAGTATAGTTGTTATATGTTCTTAAGTTGTTGTTGCTTAAGTAGTTTTTTGGAACTCCATTCCATGCCTGGTATGTGTTTTCTTTTCCGTCGATGTAATTGAAAATTACAGAGTTGTTATCACCGTAATATGAACCTGATAAGAAAACAGATTGCAAATCAACTTTAGCTCTATCAATAAAACCGTCTGTGTGAATTTTTGAAGCACGTGCATCTATAGTAAATTTTCCGACCAGTAATCCTGAACCGGCTTTAAGGTTGTATTTTTGAGTGTTAAATGATCCATAAGTTCCATTTAATTCAGCGTAAGGATCTTTATTTATTGCATTTGTTCTCAGGTTTATTGAGGCACCAAAGGCCCCGGCGCCATTAGTAGATGTACCTACACCTCGTTGTATTTGAATATCTTCTAATGAAGAAGCAAGATCTGGCATATTTACCCACCAAACTCCATGTGATTCAGCATCGTTCATTGGAATTCCGTTCATTGTTACATTTATGCGGGTATTGTCAGATCCTCTGATCCTCATATTCGTATATCCTACACCGTTTCCTCCATCGGAGGTAGAAACGTACGAAGGAGTAAGTTCCATTAGTATAGGTATATCCTGACCGAGATTTCGGGTGTTAATTTCTTCTTTTGTGATGTTTGTGTAGGCTACCGGAGTTTTGCTCGATGCTCTTGTTGCTGTTACGGTTATTTCATCAGTTAGAAATGCACTTGTCTCCAGAATAATTTCAAGTTTTCTGTTTGAATCAACTTTCACTTTTTCCCGATGGGTTGTCATTCCCACGAATGTTACTGTGACAGAGTAATTTCCGGCTCTTAAATTTTTAAAGCTGAATTCTCCTTTTGAGTTTGTTGCTTTTCCAAGATTAAGTTCTTTAATAACCACATTTGCGCCAACAACAATCTCATTGTTTTGGTCTATTACAGTTCCCGATAATGAAATTTGTGCATTCAGCCAATTTGAACTAATCAGCAGTAGTATTAAAATGTAATAATTCTTCATAGAAGTAAATGGTTTGCTTCAAATGAAGGGGCGAATTTTGAATGTATTATATATAAATTTTACATATCCCTTACCGGAATTACCCGGTCAGGTTCAATGGGTTTGATCTCAGCCCGAATAGTAGGGCACCCCTTTTGAGATTTTAAGCAAAAGTATAATATATAATTGAGATGTAATAAAAAAGAGGAGATAATTCTCCTCTTTTTTAGTTTTTATTAAGTTTAATTGCTATTCGTGCTTGACAGCGATTGATGTTCAGGACGTAGAAGGTCGTTTACCGTTTTTACAGGGTTAAATGTAGTATCGGGAACTTCAACAAAAATTGTGTTCCAGTCAGACATTGCACCATTCCAAAGCCCGGGGTGTTCTAAAGCTTTTAAAGTTTTTCCGTCCTTCGATTTCTCAGAAATAAACCCTGTATTATCGTCTATAAAATTATTTAAGTCCAGAGCCACGCCAGACCAATCTTTGAAAGAACAAACAATGTCGACAGGATTAAAATGAGTAGAACGCGATACTATATCTTTCTGGTCTTTATTGTTCATGTCTACCTGGGCACTTTCTACAATCTGTAAGCTTATTTCCCCATGTTTGTTTTTTACCCAGAAAGGTCCTCCCCCCGGTTCACCCTCATTTTTTACCATTCCACAAACTCTAAGTGGTCTGTTTAAAATTCTTTTTAACTCTTCGATCTTTTTTTCTGCATCCAGCTGATAATAGCTTTTGGGTAATATGACAGATAACTGTACTTCTATGAATTGCTCAATTGCTTCAATCGTATCATTGGTATAGTCGCCGGCCACTATCCTCGACTGGTATGAGTTAATTATCCTGTTGGCAGTCAGTAATAATCCCCCAATAATTTTTTTATACCTGATAGTGTTTTGTTTTAGAAAATCGGGTACTACATTGTCAATATTTTTAATAAAAATGATGTCTTCTTCCAGTTTATTCAGGTTTTCGATAAGGGCACCATGGCCACCCGGACGGAACAAAATACTACCATCTTCATTTCTAAAAGGTTCGTTGTTGTTGTCAACTGCAATAGTGTCGGTTGATGCTGACTGGTAGCTATATGATATATTATATTTTACATTAAAATCAGATTCGTATTTATCTATTTTTGAATCAACCAATTCTTCGAATAACTCTCTGTGTTCCTGCGAAATTGTGAAATGAATATTAACATTACCATCTGCTTGTCTTGCATATCTTGCCCCTTCAACCAAATGTTCTGAAACAGCCGTACGGTATTTGTTATAATAAAAATGAAATGCCAAAAGTCCTTTAGGTTTGTTGTTGTAGTTAAGCCCGACATCTGTAAGAAGGTACTTTAGAACTGTCTTATATTTTTCATTTTCGGATAAAAGATCGTATTTTATTCCTGCATTTTCAATAGTATCCATCAACTCGTTATAAAAAGCAAAGCGATATAACTTTTCGAAAAATTCTTTTACACTTTTTAGTCCGTTATCTTTCACGAAACTGTCAAAGTTGTCATTATCTATGTCGAATTCATTGTAAAAAGAAGTCAAATCCTTAAACATACGTGAAGCTGCACCCGAAGCTGGTACGAATTTCGTAATACTGTGACTGACTGTTCCTTGATCATATGTTTCCTCATATCGTTTCTCTCTATGAGGTTTTAATACATATATCCCATCATTCTCAGTAGCAGGTCTGATAAGTTTCATATACGGGAAGCCATTTTTAAATCTATCTAACTGTTTCCCGATTATATCTTTGTTGATTCCTAAATTGTCTATCTGATTTAAATCTCTTTCTTTTAGCATTTGTGTTGTAACTTTAGGTTAACTTTTCCTTTAGATTATATTTTTATGATTTTGTTATAGCCATTTCGTAGGCTTCCACATAAAATTTAATTAATTTTTCCCAATCGAATTCAGTAGAAAAGGCCTCCGACTTATTTCTTTGAATGATTCTTTCATGCGGTGTCGAATTTACAAAATTGTAGAGCATTCCTGCGAGCTGATCTGCTGATTCTTCAAAATTTTTGAAAACTCTGTCAATTACCTGAACTCCGTCCTTTATAGTGCCTTCGGTTTCGCTATGTACAAAATCTCCAAAGCCGGCTAAGTTTGAAGTAATTGTTGGTAACCCGCTGGCCAGACATTCTAAAGGAGTGTAGCCCCATGGTTCGTAATAACTGGGGAATACTCCCAAATGGCATCCTCTTACAAATTGATTGTAATCGAGCCCGAATAGGGGATTTGACTCTGAGATAAAATCAGGATGATAAATAACTTTGACTTTGTCGGACTCTTTATTCAGTAAATTAGATTTTCTCAAAAACTCCAAAACCTCGTCTTTTGAATCGTCAATCAGGTTGTGAGTAATTACAGGAGGGAGCCTGTCTGATTTCCAGTCGTTGAGAGATCTCCTGTATCGTAATCGCCAATAATCATCTACAAAATCATTTAAATTTGGCAGTATTGGATTATCGGGGTTTGCTGCTGCTGCCACAAACAGTTTTTCCTTTATTTCCTTGGAGATTGATGATACTCCTTTTCTCAGCTCTTCCATTACTCCCCTCGATTGTAGAACTTCTGGATTAATAGAGTGGAAAGGACGTTTGCTGATAATAAACAGGATGACTGTTTTATCACTACCGGCTTCTTTCAGCATGTAGTTTAGTCTGGCCATGGATTCTAATGTCAGATCATAGCCTTTGTTTTTATATTCAAACCTTCCTGAAGTAAAGAGGTATATCGTATTTTTTAAATCGAATGAGTAATTATGGAAAAAATGCCCCATTGTAAAACGGTGAATCTTTTCTTTGTGTTCTTTGTGAAGAACCTCAATTTTATGTGTGGCCATGAACCTTTCTATATTGAGGCCGTTAGGCAAAATAGTATCCGGTGTTCTGCCCAATAAATGAGTACATTCTTTACCTGTAATATTGCTTACTGTGGTTAATACATCAGAATTATGTGCAGCCAATCTCTCGAAACTTACCTGCGGTAAGATATTGAAATGTGCTGCTTCTTTAAACCAATTATAGAATGGCAAATGATTATAAAAATTATCATCGTTCATTGCCAAATATCTTCCTAATATAGTAGCATGTGTTGTAAAAATCACCTTATACGGAAGATTGTGGTATTTTAATTCTGCAAGGTGCGAAACTGCCATCCATTCATGATAGTGTATTAATACATCCTGGGCGTTCCAGTCGTGCATCTTGGCAAAATTTTCGAAAAAGATATGAGTTAATTCGCCAAAAGCGATTACGTCGTCGAATAATTCATCAGTACTATCAAAATTAATCTGGTAGCGTGACGATATTTTATTTTTAATTTCAAAAAGCCTGTTTTTAATACTTTCTGTGTTAAACAATATTGCTTTAGGGCGTCCTGATATAAGCCATGTTCCATAATGAACATCCAGCCCCATATCCCACATTTTTTTTATTGCCCAACCAACTGGGGTTTCCGGTAGTGGATTATGTTCGAATTCTGAATCGGCTTTGTTGGAAAAATATGGTCCTATAACAGTGTAATTGTCACCAAGTCTTTTTGTTATTGCAGGTACTTTTGACCTTATTACAGTATAAATACCTCCAACCTGATTACATACTTCCCAAGCAGTTTCAAATATAAATGACCTATCTAAATATTGCATACTATATATTCTGATGAAATGATTATTTTATGTAGCCATAAAATTACTAAATCTATAGTAAAAACAGTATGCCTTTGCAGTGAAAATATTTTGCATAATAAATACTTTGTTAGTATTTGTTATGTGTTTAATAGTGTTTTGTTTACTGAAACATTTTAAACAGGTATTAGGGGTTATAATAAGTAAGTTTTAGAATGCTACGTTGGATGAGGTGTATTTTTATCTGGCATTAAATTATCCCAGCATCATTTTTACTCTTTCCATAGCGTTAATGAAAGTGTCAATCTCATCTTTAGTGTTGTAAACTGCGAATGAAATTCTGACTGTTCCCGGAATTTTGAAGAAATCCATAACTGGCTGCGTGCAGTGTTGTCCGGTTCGAACAGCAATTCCCAATTTATCCAGAATAGCTCCTACATCAGAAGGGTGACATCCTTTTAGGTTGAATGATATTACGCCGGCTTTGCTTTTGGATGTGCCATATATTTCTATATTGCCTAATTTATTTAGTTTGTCAGTAGCGTAGGTTAATAGTTCGTTTTCCTGTTGTGCAATATTATCTAATCCTATATTATTCATGAAATCTATGGCTGCACCCATTGCTATATTTGCTTCGATATTGGGTGTTCCGGCCTCAAACTTGAAGGGAGTTTCGGCATAAGTGCTCTTTTCGAGATTTACCTCTTTAATCATTTCACCCCCTCCTTGATAAGGACTTAAAGTGTTTAGGATACTTTCCTTTCCATATAAAATACCAACACCTGTTGGGCCATATGCTTTATGGCCTGAAAACACAAAAAAATCAGCATCTAAATCCCTGAGATCAACTTTCATATGAGGAACTGACTGTGCTCCGTCTATCAGTACCCAGGCATTGAAGTTATGTGCTTTCCTTATGATTTCCTTTACAGGGTTTATTGTGCCTAAAGCATTTGAGACATGGTTAATGGCGACAATTTTTGTTTTTTCGGATAGAATTTTGTCATATTCTTCCATTACTAACTCCCCTTTACTGTTGATAGGAATATATTTTAGTGCAGCTCCGGTAACTTCGCAAGCCATTTGCCACGGGACTATATTTGAGTGGTGTTCCAGAGCAGAAATGATTACTTCATCTCCTTTTTTTAGGATGAACCTCATGGCATGAGCTATAATATTGATACCTTCGGTTGTTCCTTTAGTGAATATTATTTCTCTTTCCGATTTTGCGTTGAGGTGTTTTTGAATAGTTATTCTTGAGTCCTCCATAGCAATTGTTGCTTTCTGGCTCAATGTGTGAATTCCTCTATGGACATTAGAGTTTATTTTCAGGTAATAGTCTGAAATGGTATTGATAACCTGATTAGGTGTTTGTGATGTTGCTCCGTTATCGAAATATATAAGATCGTGTTTGTAAAGTTCTTGATTTAGTATAGGGAACTGTTCGCGTACTGAATTAATATCTATCATCGTAATCATTGTTATTTGTGTAGCAAATGTAACAGTAAAATAATTAATAGTGCAGTATAGAATATGAAAATTTTGTTACTTCCTTCGGCCTTGCTCAGGGGTAATGAGTACCGGGTGCCGGGTTGGGTTGCGCTTTTTGATTTTATGCGTTTCGAATAAAATTACTCCACTTTACAGCCATTAGAAATTTTAATTACAATAGAACTTTTCAGTTCTTCGAAAGATGATTTTATTGAGCTGTTTAAACAGCTCATAACATCGTCATATTCGCCCCAGAGGAGTGTGCTCATGTGGTTGTATTCAAATTCTATTCCTTCGAAACTATTGATTTGATTTATGAAATTCATTACTTTTTTGTTGTACTCTGCATCAAGGGGATAGAGACTTATTTCTGCTGATATTTTCATTATCCGATTAGTTAAATGTGTAACTGCTATATATAAATTGTTTCTAAGAGGTATTATTTATTGGTTGTTTTTGACGAATCCGACAATCATTGCAGGTTCTGTATTTTTATCATCGGCTGTAATTTCAAAATTTTCATTCAAATAGGCAGCTTTGCAGAATTTGGGTGTTCCAATTTTTTGGAGTCTTTTTTTTAAACCATCTAAGCTAAAAAAGTTTGCATTTGCGAAAGTTGGGTTGTCTTTTTTATTGATTCCGATTATTGATTTACTGTTAAGTACGGCTGCGATGAAATGTCCTTCCGGTTTTAATACCCTTTTTATTTCCGAGAAAGTTTTGTCCGGATCGGTACTGAACTCCAGGGAAGTTATGGCGATAATTGCATCTTTAGAATTATCGTCAAAATTTAAATCAAACATATTCATTGCTTTGAACGTGCTGTTGGGAATGTTTTTTTCTTTGGCTTTTTCCAACATTTTCTCTGATATATCTATCCCTAATACTTCGAATCCCTGTTCGCTTAACCATTTTGACCAATGACCGGTTCCTGAACCGAGCTCAAGAATTTCTCCTTTTGGTATTGTATCCAGAAATTTTTTCACACATTGTTTTTCCTCAGTATCAATCTTTTTACCGGTTTTAGTTTTATAGAAATCATCGTAAGTACCTGCCACCATGTTGAAGTTATAGATAGATCCCATCATTGCATTTTATTTTTTATTACAGCCCGAATCAAATTTATTAAACATTTATTAATTTCATGGAATTACGACTTTATTTTCTGGCAGGGATAGCAGCGGCAGCTTTATTGGTGAAAATGTTGTGAAGCTTACTTGTAGAGAGCGACCCCGGGAGCTCTTCGAAAAGTTTAGCTGAACACATTTCTCAGTAATAAACTATAGCGAATAGCCCGTTGAGCCAGCCTGATAAAACAAAAAAATCCGTACAAACATTTGTTTATACGGATCTTTGATGAATATTATAATTTTATTATGAAGGCAGAATGATCACTTTATTATCGTTCATTTCTACAACTCCACCTTTAATTTTTAGAGAATAATTATTCCCTTCTGCTGTAAGGGTGTCGTATTCGGCTTCAAGTGGATGTGTGATCACGAATTTCACGATTCCTTCAGTAAGTGTAGAAAGAATAGCTGCGTGATTATTCAACATCTGAAATTCTCCATTTGCCCCCGGAACAGTAACTGAAGCTACTTGGCCCTTAAAAAGAACTTTTTCAGGAGAAATTATTTCTAAATACATGTTATTAAAGTTCAAAGTTAAAAGTTAAAAGTTAAAAGTTTAGATAAATCCTCTTTTTTACTTTTGTCTTGATGATTATGAAGCAGCCTCTTCAAGCATTTTCTTACCTTTTTCGATAGCCTCATCGATGCCTCCAACAAGGTTAAATGCTGTTTCAGGATACTGATCAACTTCTCCATTCATAATCATGTTGAAGCCTTTTATTGTATCTTTTATATCAACAAAAACACCTTTCAACCCTGTAAATTGCTCTGCTACGTGGAATGGCTGAGATAAGAAACGCTGAACACGACGTGCGCGGTGAACAACTAACTTATCTTCCTCAGATAATTCGTCCATACCCAGAATGGCAATAATATCCTGAAGTTCTTTATATCTCTGTAGAATCTCTTTTACTTTCTGCGCTGTGTTGTAGTGCTCGTTACCAAGAACTTCAGCATTCAAAATTCTCGAAGTAGAATCCAATGGATCCACAGCCGGGTAAATACCTAATTCAGCAATTTTACGAGACAATACTGTTGTTGCATCCAGGTGGGCAAAAGTTGTTGCCGGAGCCGGATCGGTAAGGTCATCGGCAGGTACATATACCGCTTGAACCGATGTAATAGATCCGTTTTTAGTAGAAGTAATACGCTCCTGCATCGCACCCATCTCAGTGGCAAGTGTAGGCTGGTATCCTACGGCCGATGGCATACGTCCAAGAAGGGCAGATACCTCTGAACCTGCTTGTGTGAAACGGAAAATGTTATCGATAAAGAAAAGGATATCTTTCCCTTGTCCGTCACCTTCACCATCACGGAAATATTCGGCTAAAGTAAGACCCGATAAAGCCACACGAGCACGTGCCCCCGGAGGCTCGTTCATCTGACCAAATACGAAAGTTACTTTTGAATTTTTTAGTTCGTTTTTATCAACTTTAGAAAGATCCCATCCGCCTTCTTCCATTGATTTGTCGAATTCCTCTCCGTACTTGATAATTCCTGATTCAATCATTTCACGAAGCAAGTCATTCCCTTCACGAGTACGCTCACCAACACCTGCAAATACCGATAGACCACCGTGTCCTTTTGCAATGTTGTTTATTAATTCCTGAATCAATACGGTTTTACCAACACCGGCACCACCAAATAATCCAATCTTACCACCTTTTGCATAAGGTTCGATAAGATCGATTACTTTAATACCTGTGAAAAGTACTTCTGATGATGTAGAAAGTTCTTCGAATTTAGGAGCCGGACGGTGAATAGGCAAACCATTTTCTTTTGGCAGATTACCCAGTCCATCAATTGCATCACCTGTTACGTTGAACAAGCGACCTCTGATATCCTCTCCAATTGGCATTTTTATAGGAGAACCTGTAGCGATAACGTCATGACCTCTGTTAAGACCATCAGTTGCACTCATCGTAATACATCTTACTGTATCTTCTCCAATATGTTGTTGCGCTTCTAATACAATTACACTACCATCAGCTCTTCTTATCTCCAGTGAGTCTAGGATTTTGGGTAGTTCAGCTGTTTCTGTATCGAATTTAACGTCCACAACAGGACCGATAATCTGCGATACTTTACCGATAAATCTTGACATTTATAGCTATAGTTTATGTTATTTCAATTTTGATTTATATAGTCAGATGCAAAAGTAATTTTTTTGATATAATACACCAGTTTATTGAAATAAATTTTCAGATAATTTTACAATTTCTATGATCTTAGACATATCTTCTCAGGAAATTACTCAATTTATGTATGGATTTCCAGTTTAGAAAAACACCTTATTAGGTTAAATAATCAGTTGATTTTCAGGATGTATAAGGTGTAAAACAGGAGAGAGGCAAGTTTATATGTATTTAGTCATCTTGCCGTGTATTATAAGTTTAAGTAAAGAAATTCCAAACTAATCCAAATCTGATACTTAGATCTGCCCCCGGATAATGAGGAGCTGAGAAGTAATTATAATTCCCTGCCGGAGATGTGAAATTTTCTACTTCGAAGAAAATACGTATTGTTCTGATTCTTGCATTAAAGAAGAAGTTGAATAGGGGGTAATTTCCAATTTTAGTGTCATTCTCAGGAGGTGAACCTAAATAAAAAGTTCCTTCTGTATTGTTAGTATTTATTTCGTTTCCCGGTCTGTAATATGCTCCTATCAAAGGGTTGTAACTGTAAGAAGAGAACTCAGTAAAATACTTAACAGAAACCCCGGTTTGGACCTGTAAAGCATGTCTGAACCAGTCATCCTGATAATAAATTGTGTTTCTGGTAACTATTTCAGGTATTCTTAATACTTCTTCTCCCGAAAGTACTTTTTGGAATACAGTTCTAGTGTCGAGCCCAAAAACTCCAAATTTAATGTCCTTATGAATGCCTGTTTCGATGAGATTAATAACCTCGTCGTACTGAACGGTCTTTACGGGTACAACCGCATTTTCAGGAATTTCATGTCCGTCCTCCACATCCTCGTAAGGAATACCGGCGTCGAAGAAAGTATAATTAGAATGAATTACATATCTGATATGGGCATCAACCCACTTAGGAGATTCAAAACTAAACTTAAAGTCAAGTTTGTTTTGTTTTTCTAATAGGTTAAAATAGTTGTATTGCTTATAATTGCTCTGGTAAAGCCAGAATTGAGATTCCGGATAATATGAATAAATACCCAGGCTTGCGCTTAGTTTATGTTCTTGAAAGAGCTTATAGTTAGCTTGTCCAAACAGTTCAAAAGCATCGATATATTTTCCTGAAATATTATAGCTTCCGTGTGCCTCTATATCTAAGTTCTCCAGGGGAAATATTCTACCCGAAGCTTTCATGCTTACGGTGCTACCTTTCATATAGGCAGGAATAACCTGATTGTCGCTTATTACTTTTAAAGTGTCATAGCCGTAATTCTGATAGTTATATCCTATTCCGGCCTTTAGGTAAGAACGACCGTGTTTACCTCTTACTCCCATAAGTAAATCATTCTGGAGGAATTGGTAACTTGTACTGTCATTAGTTTCGGAAGTATTGAACACATCGCTGCCAAAGAAATATTTATTAGTACTAACCTTGTCGGAGTATTTAAAATACTTAGTTTCGGCATTCCCTATATGTTGTATAAAAGCACGGCCTCCCAATTCGCTGATCTCAAAAGGCAACATATAATAGTGATTAATATATAGTCTTTTACCTTTTAACAGTGAGACTGATTCTCTCTCAAGATTCATTGAAAATGCAGTACGGGTAGCGAAGTCAGGATTACCTGTAGTAAATAATAAGTCATCTTCAATTCCTCCACTTTCATTATTTAGCAGATCCTGAAAGACTACATGAGCTTTTAAACGATAGTTTCTGTTTTTAGTTTTGTAATTAACAGTTGCCTGCATGTTGCCCTGACTTGTTAAACTATTTTTGTACCTGCCAACAGATCGCAATCCTTTGTATCCAACAGAAAAGTTAAGGTTGGGGTTGATATTTGCTGCAAATATGGCATCTAGAAACTGTCCTCTGTAATAGCCTGTTCTTAAAGCTAGTTCAGTAAAAGGTGTGGCAACGTCGTAATAGTTTATATCTTCTTTTTCGAGGAAGTTTTGTTGTTTGGTTTTGAATCCAATTTGTGGAATCAAAGAATGTCCTTCCTGATAGGAAAGCAGATTGTAGTTTTCTCCCTGGTTTGCAAATTTTAGAAGTAGAAGATCGTCTTTTCTTAAAAGATTGTGACGAAAATACTTTTTTATAGTCAATGTGCTATCCACATGGGTAGAGTCTCCGTCGTAATGATAAATTTTATATCTCTGAATTGAATCTTTGCTCACTCCCTTATACCAATCTAAAGGGTCGATAGTTGATTGCGAAAAAACCGGTAACGCAAACAGTGTTAAAGATATAAATGATAGGATTTTCTTCACAGATAGATATTTTCTCTAATTATTATCAGTTATATGGCTTGGCATATGTACGGAAGCAAATTTAGTTTAAATTTTTATTTATGTTTTATGATTTACGCTTTTTTAAAGGTTTGGCAGGTTCGGAGTGATTATCTGTGAGGTAAGCATTGATATAGATTGACTTCATGGCCGACAAGCTAAAATGAAAAAGCAATTTATCTACTTTAGTTACAGTGAGATAAATTGCTTTAATTAATATTGGTAAATTATAGAGTTACCAGCTTCTTTTGTCGAAAATACCATTTGCTCCATTAGCATATTTATGATCTATACTTCCATTTATTGTCAGTCCTTCGAAAACCAGCGGTTGAGAAAAGTTAGTGTATTTAAAGTCTACATCCTGCATCGTTGCATTTTTGAATGAAACACCCGATGAGAAATTTGTGTACTTAAATTCTGCAAGACCATCAAAGTTTGAGTTTTCAAAGTTTATGCGTCCATCAAAGTTAGTATACTTGAATATTGCTATATTTTGAAAGTTACTTCCAATGAAACGTACATCGTCATCGAAGTTAGTATACTTAAATATTGCTTCCTTTTTAAATATTACTCCATTGAATGAAGTTTTTTCTTCAAAATTTGTGTATTTGAAGTTTGCATCGTCGTTGAATTTAGATTTTGTAAAATCTGAATTAGATTCGAAGTTTGTGTATTTAAACTCAACATAATCATCGAAAGTAGAAGATTGAAAATTAACTAATCCGTAAAAAGTAGTGTATTTAAATGTTACCTCTTTATTGAAAGTACAATTATTGAATGTCACAGGATTCTTAAATTTAGTAATATAGAGAATGTCATCATCTTCCTTATTTAAATATCCGGTTACACTTCCTCTGAAATTACAATTTTCAAATTCAATTTTTTGTTCTATTGTGATGATAATTTTTTCATCATCAATATCAAACCATCCGTCTCCTTTCTTTTCAATATTATTTTTTAGCGAAGTAAGGTCCAGGTCTCCATTTATTGTCATGTTTTTATAGGAGATGATTTCTCCGGAGTCAATTTTTCTTAAAATGTCTTCTGCGTCGATAGTGTTTTGCGAGAATCCTATAGTCGCAATTAGCATTAAGTTTATTATGAGGATAATCTTTTTCATCTTATATATATTTATACAGTGTTAATTTTCTTTTATACCTATAAGACGTTCAAATTATATAGGTGTTGCAAATGTTAGTGTAATAAATTAATACAATCCTTTATTCTTTTAAATTATTAAGTTTGTAACTTAATAACCTGAGTTTGACGAGAGAATTAAAATACAGATAATTAATGTTTAGTAAGGAAGAAGCAAGAAAAATACGTCAGGACTTTTGGATAACATTTGGCAAAAGGACAGCTCTTATGAAAACAGAGTATGGAGAAAAGAAAAGGTGGATACAATTCAATACCGGAATTAAGGATCTTTCTTTTAAGTTTGAGGCCGAAAGAAAATTTGCAAGAGTATGCATAGACTTCGAACAGCGCGATTTTGATAAGAAAGTAGCTTATTGGGAGAAATTTGAGAGCTTAAAGACTCTAATAAACGATTCAACTCCCTGTGATTTAACCTGGGAAGAGTTTTTTATGCTCGATAATGGTAAGGAAATCTCCAGGATTTATTGCCAGCTCGACGGCGTAAGTTTATATAATCAACAAAAATGGCCGCAGATATTCGATTTCTTCATCGAAAACATGACACCAATCGAAGAAGTGTTTATAGAATATAAAGACTTTATTAAGGATATATAATTTTGCGCCTTATCCTGCTGTCCGCTTCTACGCTTCGTCGCTAAAGACTTTCACAATAGTTTTGCCATGGTCTCTTCCCTAAAGTCAGAGCCACGGCAAAATTTTGTTCAATGTCTTTAGCTCCTGTAGGGTAACGCTGCCATCAGGGGCGTTTGTTGATTAGTGATAGTGTAGTTTACTATATATATTAAATATAAGTATAGTTTAGCTCATTAGATATTCTTCTGTCCATACAGCGCAAGGTCAATTAAATCATTATATAATATCAACCCTATGTAGTTTACCTGATCAAAGCTACTGTGTTTACCCTCAAAAAACAGCATTTCATCAGTAAATACGGTTTAATTTAAAAAAAGCTTCAAAAACACTTGCGGGGAATGCAAATCTTACTACTTTTGCACCCGCTTTGAAAAACAAATAACGTTTTTCTTTAAGTGAGCAGAA